>NZ_AMXF01000007.1 GCF_000310225.1 Thauera phenylacetica B4P | reverse complement strand
CGAGCGGCGGCGGCCGGCTCGGAGGATCGGGTCAATCCAGGGCATGGGCGGGGTCGGCTCGCGGGGTGGGACGGGAAAGGGGGGAGGAGGTCGGGATCAGCGCGGGGTTCTCGATGCCGCCGTAGATGACGGGCACGCCCGCTGCCGGTGGGGGGGCTGCGAGACCGAGCAGCGCGAGCGCGTCGGTCCGCTGCACCGTGAGCGGTCGCGTGTCCTGCGGATGGCGGAGCACCGCGGTCAGGCGGGCGAGTGCGCGTGCGGCGACGAGTCGGGTTGCCTCCTCCTCCGAGAGATCCAGGGTCAGCGTGCCGAAGGTGCCGCCGAGGAGTTCGCCTGCGCCGTCATCCTCGCCGGGCCGGGTGCGGTTCCCGGTGGCGAGCACGCGCACGCCTTGCAGCAGGGGCAGGGTCAGGTGTTGGTTGTCGCGCTGCACGGTTGCGAGCAGATCGATGCGGTCGCCCGGGCGCAGCAGGCCCGATAGCGAGCTGGTCTCGTCGACCGGGATCGTGGTCGCGCGCCGGCCCGGGGCGAGCTGCGCGGAAAGGCTGGCGGCTCGCCGTTCCTCGAGCTGCGACCACACCAGCGGCTCGCCGCCGCGTGCAGGCTGGGCGAGCAGCGCGCCTGCCGCACGCTCGAACTGTTCCGGCGTGATCGCGCTCGAGTGCAGCCATTCGACCGGGACTTCGCGCACGGCCACGAGGTCGTGGGTGAGCGGCGTACCGACCGCGAGGTCGGTCTTGGCGACGACCGCGCGCCCCATCTGTCCGAGCTGGCGTTGTTCGATCTCGGTGGCGCGCTCTTCCAGATAGCGCGCGGCGAGCCACGCGGCGCCGAGGCCGAAGACGGCGGCGACGGCCAGGATGATCAGGTTGCGGGGGACGCGCTGGAGCATGGTCGGGTCATACCGGGAGTGAAATGCTGGCGAGAAAGCGTGCGAAGCCGGTGGCCACGGCCTCGGCGAAAAAGAGGACGAGCGGCTTGCCGTCGAAGGCCGGGAGGGCGAAGACGCCGAGCACGATGGCGAGGAGCAGCAGATGTTCGACCATCGCCTGGCCGCGGAGGCGCAGGATCGGCCTCATCGTCCGCCCCGCTCGCCGTGCTCGATCGTCTGCAGCGTCACGGTGGTCCCGCTGCCGTGGCGAACGATGGTCGCGACCGCCTCGCGGCCCCGGGCCCCGAACCAAAGCCCCACGCCATCCAGTCCGGGCCGGGAGACCGGTACGCGGCGCTCGAGCGCCAGGCCCTGGGCCGCGAGCTCGCGCACCAGGCGGGCCGCGGCCCAGGAGGGCGACGATTCGTCGTGCCACACCAGGATGCGTGCGCGCCGACCGGCGTCGCTGGTTTCGAGGTCGGTGCTGAGGATGCTGTCCGATGGTCGGCCTGGAGCGGGCGAGAAGGTCGCCGCGGCGAGCGCGAGATCGGACTCGGACAGGGTGCCTTCGGTGCAGGCGGCGGGTGCCGACCGGCATGGACGCAGGCGCAAGGTGCGCAAGGCCGTGCCTTGCTTCCAGGATAGGATCTCCCAGTCGTCGATGCGTGCGCTCGCGGGCTTGTCCGCGAACGCTCCCTGGTAGAAGGCGCGCACGGTGGCTGTCGAAGCTCGAGCCTCGAACTGGCGGATCCGGGTCGGCACGCCATGGATGCGCGCGTCGTCGAACACCGGCGTGATGCGGGCTCCGGCGAAGTGTGGCAGCGGTTCGGGCAGGGCTGCCCTCGTGTCGGCACCGGCGAGCAGGGCAAAAGCAAGGCACATGCGTGCGAGCGTGCCGCAGTGACGCAGATCGGGACGGCGCCGGGGGCCGGGTGCGGGCGTCGGGTGGCGCGAATCGGCTTGCATGGGCATGGTCAGCACCCCTGTGCGAGACGGTCGCAAGGCAGGATCTCGGCCTCGACGCGCCCGACCTCGATGGCCTCGTCGAGCACAAGCGGCGGCAGGGTGCGCCCGACCGTGTTGCCGATCAGCGCAAGCGGCTGGATCGGGTAGGCGAGCGGGCCGGCGTGCTCGATGCGGCGGGCGTAGTCGGCCGATCCGGCCGCCGACCAGTTGTGCCCGAGCAGGACCTGGTGCCGGCGGATCGACAGCCCCAGGGTGTCGAAGGGCGCCAGGCCGGGCACGTCTTGCGGGGATACGCGGACCGTTCCGGTGTGCTCCGTGCCGGCGGGCAGGTCGAGCCCGAGCGGGCCGGCGAGCAACGCGGACGCCGGTGCCGCGTTGCTGCGGGCTGCCAGGTGGACGCCGATGCGGCTGGCCGGCTCGGCGAGCAGGTGGGCGCCGCGATGATCGGTCCACAGGGGGTTGGCGGAATGTGCGCTTGTGGAGTCGCTGGCGCTGCGGCTGAGGATCGGGGCCGTGCTCGTCGAGAAGATGCGCTCGCGGACCTGGGCGGCGAGGACCTCCGCCGTGGGGGAGCGCCGGGCAGGGCCCACGATCGAGGTCTCGAAGGCCACGTAGCGTGCGGCCTGCTCGGCCGCATGGGCGAGATCGAGGTACTTCCCGAGCAGGGGCAAGCTCAGGAAGAGCGGCATGAGGACCAGCGCCAGCACGAGGAACTCGGTTGTCGACTGGCCGTCTTGTGCTGCGCGCGTATTCGAGCCGAGGGGGTGGCCGGGCCTCATGGCAGCGCCATCCCGTCCTGACGCCCAGCGGCCCACGCACGGTCCACCGCGGTGACGGTGGTGAGCCTGGACTGCCAGTAGGGGCTGTAAAGACTGGCTCGCTCCGTCTTGTGGTCGCTGCGCGCAGCTGGACGCTCGAAGAAGACCTCGGCACGCGCCATCGCGGCGAGGTGGCCGCCGGGTGCGTTCGCGTCGAATGCACGCAGCCTCCCCTGCGGTTGCACGCTGCCGACGCCCCCCGAGCCGCGCAGCTTTTCACGTGCCTTGGCAACGTGGACGGTGACGCCGGAGCGGTGATCGGAGGTGACGGAAAGGTCGCGCAATTCGCGTGTCTCCGGCAGTCCGCCGAAGCGGGAGCCACCGGTGTCCGCTCCGATCATGGAGGGCTCGGCAAGGCGCAGCGTGGTGAGCGGATTGCTTGCGTAGGTGTTGCCGTGACGTCCTCGTCCGGCCTCTGCCCCAGCATCGCCCGCGAAGCTCGCCCCGCCCCAGGCGAGCGGGGTGCGACGCCAGCGCCAGCGCCAGCGTTTCATGCGCTGACCCTGGTGCTCGAGGGTGTCGAGCGCTCGCCATTCGTCGTAGCCGATCAGCTCGGTGCCGCCGCGGCGCTTGAGCTCGACCTTGCGCTGCAGCGGTGGCAGGTTCATGCCGTGGATGGACCACACGCGCTCCCGGGTGAAGTCGTCGCGCGAGCGCAGCGTGACATCGGCGACACGGCCCCGTGCATCGCCCTGCGCAGAATCCTTCGTCATCGCACGGGTGAGATCGCGGAACGCGTGGCTGATGGGGTTGATCGCCACCTTCATGTCGGGATCGATCCGCTGCACGAAGTCGTTCGCGAAGGTGTTCTGGGCCACGCCGGTGTCCAGGCTTGCATGCATCACCCGCTGCGACAGGGAGAGTGCGTTGGCGACGGCGTCGTGCGCGCTGGCGATGGTCTGCAGCGCGGTGTCGAGGGTGGCCACCATCGCATGCAGCGAGCCTCCGCTCCCGACATCCAGGGAGGTCGAGCCATTCACTCCGGCGAGCAGTTGCAAGAGGCGAGGATATTCGCCTGGCTTGTATAGCCAGGTCGTGGCAACGCGATTCAGGTTCGGCGAACTCTCGATCGCGGTCTCGAAGTAGTGCATCCACGAGATCAGGCTGATCGCCTGCGCGATGGCAACTTCGTTGGCGACGATCGCCCGGTTGGTGTACGCGTCGTAGTTGAGCGCGCGTGCCTCGAGCGTGGCGATGCTCCAGGCCGTGGCGTCTGCAGCGTTGGCGAGACGCATCTTCTCGTCCACCGTCCTGCCGCTGTTGAACATCAACAGCAGCACCGCCGCGGTGGCGAAGACGAAGAAGAGCCCGAGCACCAGGGCCTGGCCGCGGTGGGAGTCCACCTGGGGCAAGCGCATTCGGGCTCGGGGATGCGGGATCACGACCATGGGAGTGCCCTGGAGGAGACCCGTGGCGACCGTCAGCGGCCTGCGTTGCCGGTGTAGGTGTCGAGCGTGCGGGCCGTGTTGGCCTCGGTCGCCGCCTTGCCGGCCGCGGTTTGCGCGGCGCTCTTGGCGGTGCTGCCATCCTTGCCGGCGATCTCGGTGGCGATCGCCGCGGTCTGGTTGCGCACCGTCTGGCCGAAGTATTGATACACCGCGATCGCACCCACGGCGATCAGCGCCACGATGATGATGTACTCGGTCATGCCCTGACCGCGCTGCCGCCTGAATCCGCTGCCTGCCGCCATGATCGCCCCCTTCCGGATGATGATGAAAGGATAATGACAAACGGAATGAGTGGAGTCAATATGCAAATAAGATCAATTTTTTCGTATCTCCTGGCGTCGTAAACGCCCTGAAGCCCGCTGCAGGGCATGCAGCGGGCTTCCGGCGGGGCGATGCGTCCGGCGCGGGCTCAGCGCGCGATCGGCTTGTAGCGGATGCGCTTGGGCTTGGCGCCTTCCTCGCCCAGGCGCTTCTTCTTGTCTTCCTCGTATTCCTGGTAGTTGCCCTCGAAGAAGAACCACTGCGAGTCGCCCTCGGCCGCGAGGATGTGGGTGCAGATGCGGTCGAGGAACCAGCGGTCGTGCGAGATCACCAGCGCGCAGCCGGCGAACTCCAGCAGCGCGTCTTCGAGCGCGCGCAGGGTCTCGACGTCGAGGTCGTTGGAGGGTTCGTCGAGCAGCAGCACGTTGCCGCCCTGGATCAGGGTCTTGGCCAGGTGCAGGCGCCCGCGCTCGCCGCCCGACAGGTTGCCGACGATCTTCTGCTGGTCGCCGCCCTTGAAGTTGAAGCGACCGATGTAGGCGCGGCTGGGCATCTCGAAGCGGCCCACGGTGAGCACGTCGGCGCCATCGGCGATGGTGTCGAACACCGTCTTGTCGTTGGCGAGACCCTCGCGAGTCTGGTCGACCGCGGCGATCTTCACCGTGGTGCCGATCTCGACCGTGCCCGAATCCGGCTTGTCGCGGCCCTCGATCATCTTGAACAGCGTCGATTTACCGGCGCCGTTGGGGCCGATGATGCCGACGATGGCGCCCGCCGGGATGGCGAAGCTGACGTCGTCCATCAGCAGCTTGTCGCCGAAGGCCTTGCTGACGCCGTGGAACTCGATGACCTTGTCGCCCAGGCGCTCGCCGGGCGGGATGAAGATCTCCTGGGTCTCGTTGCGGCGCTGGTATTCGACGCTCGCCATCTCCTCGTAGCGGGCCAGGCGGGCCTTGGACTTGGCCTGGCGCGCCTTGGGGTTGGAGCGCGCCCATTCGAGTTCGGTCTTCATCGCCTTCTGGTGCGCGGCCTCCTGCTTGGATTCCTGCGCCAGGCGGTCGCCCTTCTGCTCCAGCCAGGACGAGTAGTTGCCCTTCCACGGGATGCCGTGGCCGCGGTCGAGTTCGAGGATCCACTCGGCGGCGTTGTCGAGGAAGTAGCGGTCGTGGGTGACGGCGACCACGGTGCCGGGGAAGCGGGTGAGGAACTGCTCGAGCCACTCGACCGATTCGGCGTCGAGGTGGTTGGTGGGTTCGTCGAGCAGCAGCATGTCGGGCTTGGACAGCAGCAGCTTGCACAGCGCGACGCGACGCTTCTCGCCGCCGGAGAGCTTGCCGATCACCGCGTCCCACGGCGGCAGGCGCAGCGCGTCGGCGGCGATCTCCATCTGGGTCTCGACGTCGCTGCCGGCGGTCGCGAGGATGTTCTCGTACTTCGCCTGTTCCTCGGCGAGCTTGTCGAAGTCAGCGTCGGGCTCGGCGTAGGCGGCGTAGACCTCTTCCAGCTTCTGGCGCGCCTCCATGATCTCGCCGAGCGCAGCCTCGACCTCTTCCTTGACGGTCTTGGCGGGGTCGAGCTCGGGCTCCTGCGGCAGGTAGCCGATGCGCTGGCCGGCGAGCCACTGCACCTCGCCGTCGTAGTCCTTGTCCACGCCGGCCATGATGCGCAGCACGGTCGACTTGCCCGAGCCGTTGAGGCCGAGCAGGCCGATCTTGGCGCCGGGGAAGAAGGAGAGGGAGATGTCCTTGATGATCTGACGCTTGGGCGGAACGATCTTGCTCACGCGCAGCATCGACATGACGTATTGGGCCACTACGGGTACCTCGTTGGCGGTGTTCGGTGGGGCGGAAAAGGGCGGAGTCTACCCGAGTGGGCAGCGGCCGGCACGCGTGGAACTTGCGGCTAGCCGATTGGGGTATTACGCTGCGCCTACTTGTAAGAAATGCAGGAAGGAGGGAGTCGACATGCACACCACACTGACGAGCAAGGGGCAGGTGACGATCCCCAAGCACATCCGCGACGCGCTGCACCTCGAGCCCGGATGCGCGATCGAATTCCGCATCAACCGCGAGGGCGAGGTGGTACTGACACGCCCCCGCACGCTGCAAGACGAGAATGATCGCTTCGAACGCCTGCGCGGCAAGGCCGACGTCAAGTGGCGCACGGACGACCTGATGGCCATGCTGCGTGGCGACGACTGATGCTGCTGGTCGATACCAATGTGCTGATCGATGTGCTGGAAGACGATCCGCGCTGGGCGGATTGGTCCATCGACACGCTGCGTCGGCAGTCTCGAGTGCATCGACTGGCGATCAATCCCATCATCTACGCCGAACTTTCCTTGACCTTCTCGACCGTCGAGGCGCTGGATGAGGCGGTCACGGATTTCGGCGTCGAAGTCGTCGAGATCCCCAGGCCGGCGCTCTTTCTCGCGGGCAAGGCCTTCGTCGCCTATCGCCGAAACGGCGGCCAGCGGAGCAACGTGCTGGCTGACTTCTTCATCGGTGCGCATGCCGCGGTCGAAGCCTGGCCAATCATGACGCGCGATCCGCGCAAGTATCGGCAGTATTTTTCGTCGATCGAACTTGTGGCGCCGTGAAGCGTGCAGGGGCCTCCGGTGGCGTTTACTGCGTCAGAGCGTCCGGCACCGAGCTCGAGCGATGGGCAAGCGAGCCGTCATCAGAAGTGGCGCAGGTCTCGTTGGAGCCGCGCCGGTGCTTCTCGCGCTCAGCGCCGTGCCGCCGCTCGATAGACCGCGTTGCGCTCCCGCTTTCCGATCGCGACGACGACCACGATCAGTTGCGCGTCCCGAACATCGTGGACCAGCCGATGGTCCACGCTGCGCAGCTTGACCTTGTAGCGGTCGGGGTGTCCGCTCAACCTGGCGGCTGGCACGCGGGGCGCGTCCAGCCGTTCGGCGAGCTTCTTCTTGAACTGTTCGCGGATGCTTCCATCGAGCTTGCGCCACTCGGCCAGGGCCCCGTCGACGAAGCCCAGCTCATAAGTCATCGAGGCTCACCTTGACGACCGGCTGGCCAGCGCGGGCATCGGCGAGCGCGTTCAGTTCGAGGTCTTCCAGCCGTTCCATCATCTCTTCGAACACCTTTGCGGGAACGCAGTAGAAGGCGGGGGCGTTGCGATTGAGGATCGCAACCGGGAAGCCTTCCCCGGCAGCGACCGTGCCCATGGGGTTTTTCTTGAGTTCGGAGACGCTTGCGGTCGTCTCGACCAGGATCTGATGTGCCATTTCGAGCGTCCTGAAGACCTGATAAGAGTACGAAGAATGGCACTTGATGTGGAAGATGCGACTCCGCGAAGAGGGCCCGGCGTTCGCACTCGAGCGCCTCAGCCACGTCTGAGCCGGGACGGGGATGTGGCCTAAAGCATCCCCTCGATGTCCTTCACCAGCTCCTCCGGCGTCGTCGTCGGCGCGTAGCGTTCGATGCGCTCGCCGTCCGGGCTCACCAGAAACTTGGTGAAGTTCCACTTGATCGCCTCGGTGCCGAGGATGCCTTTGGCGTGCTGCTTGAGGTGCTTGTACAGCGGGTGGGCGCCGTCGCCGTTGACCTCGATCTTGGCGAACATTGGAAAGCTCACGCCGTAGTTCTTCGTGCAGAACGCGCCGATCTCCTCCGCGCTGCCCGGCTCCTGGGCGCCGAACTGGTTGCACGGAAAGCCGAGCACGACCAGGCCGCGGTCCTTGTAGGTCTGGTGCAGCTTTTCCAGGCCGGCGTAATGCGGCGTGAGGCCGCACTGGCTGGCGGTGTTCACGATCAGCAGCAGCTTGCCGGCGTATTCGGCGAGCGTGGTGGTGCCGCCGGCGAGGCGGTCGACTTCGATGTCGTAAAGGGAAGAAGACATGCGGGGCTCCACAGCAAAGGAGGGGTTGGGACGAGCTTCGAGCCCTGCATGCGGAAAAAGTTTGATCGGCGCGTCGGCCCTGCGCAGCCAGGGCGCTCAGCTGGCCGCGCTCACTTGTCGACGAAGGCGCGCTCGATCACGTAGTCGCCGGCCACGCCGATGCGCGGCGACATTGCAAAGCCGTGCGCGTCGAGCAGGTCGCAGCAGTCCTTGTTCATCGCCTGGCTGCCGCAGATCATCACCCGGTCGTGCGCCGGATCGAGCGCGGGCAGGCCGATGTCGGCGAAGAGCCGGCCGGATTCGATCACGTGGGTGATGCGGCCGGTGTTGCGGAAGGGCTCGCGGGTGACGGTGGGGTAGTAGATCAGCTGCTCGCGGACCTGCTGGCCGAAGTACTCGTGCTGCGGCAGCTCGCGGGTGATGAAGTCAGTGTAGGCGAGCTCCGAGACGAAGCGCACGCCGTGCACCAGCACCACCTTCTCGAAGCGCTCGTAGGTCTCGGGATCCTGGATCACGCTCAGGAAGGGCGCCAGGCCGGTGCCGGTGGCGAGCAGGTAGAGGCGCTTGCCGGGGTTGAGGTCGTGCAGCACCAGGGTGCCGGTGGGCTTCTTGCTCACCACGATCGGGTCGCCCGGGCGCAGGTGCTGCAGGCGCGAGGTGAGCGGGCCGTCCTGCACCTTGATGCTGAAGAACTCGAGGTGCTCCTCGTAGTTCGGGCTGGCGATGCTGTAGGCGCGCGTCAGCGGCTTGCCGCCGACGTCCAGCCCGATCATGACGAACTGGCCGTTCTCGAAGCGCAGCCCGGGGTCGCGGGTGGTGCGGAAGCTGAAGAGGGAGTCGTTCCAGTGATGGACGCTGAGGACGCGTTCGGTAGCGAGGCTGCTCATGGTTTCGGGTCTCTGCAGGCTGCGTGAGGTGGGAATGGGGCGATTCTAGGTCGTCCTCGTTACCTGGATCGTGGATAATCTTCATATCCTTAATCGACTTCATCGATATGAGATTCACCCTCCGCCAGATCCAGGTCTTCGTCGCGGTGGCCCGCGCCGAGCACGTCTCGCGCGCGGCAGAGAGCCTCGCGCTGTCCCAGTCGGCGGCGAGCGCGGCGCTCTCCGAGCTGGAGAGCCAGTGCGCCCAGCCGCTCTTCGACCGCCACGGCAAGCGCCTGCGCCTGAACGAGCAGGGCAGCCTGCTGCTGCCGTACGCAGTCGAGCTGCTCGACCGCGCCGCCGAGCTCGAGGGCCGCATGCGCGGCGAGCAGGGCCTGGGCCCGCTGCGTGTGGGGGCGACGCTGACCATCGGCAACTACCTGCTGCCCTTGATCGTGTCGGATTTCCTCCAGGCCCACCCCGAGAGCCGGGTGCAGCTACAGGTGCGCAACACCGCGACCATCGCCGAGCGCCTGCTGCATCACGAGATCGACCTCGGCCTGGTCGAGGGCCAGGTGGTCGATGCCGAGCTGCACACCGAGCCCTGGGTCGAGGACGAGCTGGTGGTGTTCTGCGCGCCGGGGCATGCGCTGGCGGCACGCGGGCGCGCGAGCGTGGCCGAGCTTGCGGGGCAGCCGTGGATCCTGCGCGAGCGCGGCTCGGGCACGCGCGAGACCTTCGATCGCGCGCTGCGGCATCACCCGGCCGGGGTCGTGCCGCGGCTCGAGCTCGAGCACACCGAGGCGATCAAGCGCGCGGTGGAGAGCGGCCTTGGGTTGGGTTGCCTGTCGCGGCTGGCGCTGCGTGATGCCTTCCGGCGCGGCAGCCTGGTGGCGGTGGAGGTGCCGGAACTCGACCTGCGCCGGCGTTTCAGTTTCGTCTGGCATCGCGGCAAATACCACGGCGCCGCGCTGCGCCGCTTCGTCGAGGATTGCCGCGCCTTCACCGCCGGCGCCCGGCGCAGTGACGAGATCCCACTGCCGCCGGTTGCCTGAGGCCCGCATTCGCGCCTGCCGGCGCTCCTACAGGAACCGGCGCGGCGACGATGTGCGTGCAGGAGAACCGCCACAGCTCCGGGTGTTGTAGGAGCGGCGGCAGCCGCGAAGACGGCCGTGTCGCGAGCGACGGGGGCTTGCGCAGCCTGGACCGCCCATTCGCGCCTGCCGGCGCTCCTACAGGAACCGGCGCGGCGACGATGTGCGTGCAGGAGCGCTGCCGCAGCTCCGGTGTTGTAGGAGCGGCGGCAGCCGCGAAGACGGCCGTGTCACGAGCGACGAGGGCTTGCGCAGCCGGCACCGCGCATTCGCGCCTGCCGGCGCTCCTACAGGAACCGGCGCGGCGACGATGTGCGTGCAGGAGAACCGCCACAGCTCCGGGTGTTGTAGGAGCGGCGGCAGCCGCGAAGACGGCCGTGTCACGAGCGACGAGGGCTTGCGCAGCCGGCACCGCGCATTCGCGCCTGCCGGCGCTCCTACAGGAACCGGCGCGGCGACGATGTGCGTGCAGGAGCGCTGCCGCAGCTCCGGTGTTGTAGGAGCGGCGGCAGCCGCGAAGACGGCCGTGTCACGAGCGACGAGGGCTTGCGCAGCCGGCACCGCGCATTCGCGCCTGCCGGCGCTCCTACAGGAACCGGCGCGGCGACGATGTGCGTGCAGGAGAACCGCCACAGCTCCGGGTGTTGTAGGAGCGGCGGCAGCCGCGAAGACGGCCGTGTCGCGAGCGACGAGGGCTTGCGCAGCCGGCACCGCGCATTCGCGCCTGCCGGCGCTCCTACAGGAACCGGCGTGCCGACGATGTGCGTGCAGGAGCGCTGCCGCAGCTCCGGTGTTGTAGGAGCGGCGGCAGCCGCGAAGACGGCCGTGTCACGAGCGACGAGGGCTTGCGCAGCCGGCACCGCGCATTCGCGCCTGCCGGCGCTCCTACAGGAACCGGCGCGGCGACGATGTGCGTGCAGGAGAACCGCCACAGCTCCGGGTGTTGTAGGAGCGGCGGCAGCCGCGAAGACGGCCGTGTCACGAGCGACGAGGGCTTGCGCAGCCGGCACCGCGCATTCGCGCCTGCCGGCGCTCCTACAGGAACCGGCGCGGCGACGATGTGCGTGCAGGAGAACCGCCACAGCTCCGGGTGTTGTAGGAGCGGCGGCAGCCGCGAAGACGGCCGTGTCACGAGCGACGGGGGCTTGCGCAGCCGGCACCGCCCATTCGCGCCTGCCGGCGCTCCTACAGGAACCGGTGCGGCGACGATGTGCGTGCAGGAGCGCCGCCGCCGCTCCGGTGTTGTAGGAGCGGCGGCAGCCGCGAAAACGGCCGTGTCACGAGCGACGAGGGCTTGCGCAGCCGGCACCGCGCATTCGCGCCTGCCGGCGCTCCTACAGGAACCGGCGCGGCGACGATGTGCGTGCAGGAGCGCTGCCGCAGCTCCGGTGTTGTAGGAGCGGCGGCAGCCGCGAATGGCCGCTTCAGGCCGCGCCGCGGCGGCGGAAGTCGCGCGGGCGGAAGCCGAGCGCGAACAGGGTGGCGAAGTAGGCGATGGCGCCGCCCAGCACGATCAGCGCCAGGCGTAGGCCGCGCTCTAGTCCGCCGATCTCGGTCCACAGGCTCGTCGGTCCGCTCGCGAACCACAGCGCCGTGCCCATCACGCAGAGCGCCACCAGCAGCTTGAGCGCGAACCGGCCCCAGCCCGGCTGGGGGATGTACACCTCGCGCTTGCGCAGCCCCCGATACAGCAGGGCGGCGTTGAGGCAGGACGCCAGGCCGATCGCCAGCGCCAGCCCCGCGTGGCGCAGGGGGATCACGAAGGCGAGGTTCATCAGCTGCGTCGCCGCCAGGGTCAGGATCGCGATCTTCACCGGCGTGCGGATGTCCTGGCGCGCGTAGAAGCCCGGCGCCAGCACCTTCACCAGGATCAGCCCGGTCAGCCCCACGCTGTAGGCGACCAGCGCGCTGCGCGTCTGCATCACGTCCGCGGGGGTGAAGGCGCCATAGTTGAACAGCGTCGCCACCAGCGGTACCGCCAGCAGCGCCAGCCCGAGCGCGGCGGGCAGGGTCAGCATCAGGGTCAGGCGCAGCCCCCAGTCGAGCAGCGAGGAGAACTCCTCGGCCTTGTCGTCGGCGTGCAGCTTGGAGAGGCTGGGCAGCAGGATGGTGCCCAGCGCCACACCGAGCAGGCCGGCGGGGAACTCCATCAGGCGGTCGGCGTAATACAGCCAGGACACGCTGCCGCTCTCGAGGAAGGAGGCGAAGATGGTGTTGATCAGCAGCGAGATCTGGCTCACCGAGACGCCCAGGATGGCCGGCGCCATCAGCTTCATGACGCGGCGCACGCCGGGGTCGGAGAGGTCGAGGTCGAAGCGGGGCATCATGCCGATCTTCATCAGCGGGCGGATCTGCAGTGCGAGCTGCAGCAGGCCGCCGAGGAACACCGCCCAGGCCAGCGCCAGCACCGGCGGGTCGAACCAGGGCACCGCGAACAGCGCCATGCCGATGAAGGCGAGGTTGAGCAGCACCGGCGTGAAGGCCGGGATGGCGAAGCGGCTCCAGGTGTTGAGCACGCCGCCCGCGAGCGCCACCAGCGACATGAAGAAGATGTAGGGGAAGGTGATGCGGGTGAGCTCGACGGTGAGCTCGAACTTGCCCGGGTCCCCGGAGAAGCCCGGCGCCGACACGTAGATGATCAGCGGCGCGGCGAGCGCGCCGAGCGCCGCGACCACCGCCACCACCAGCCCCAGCACGGTGGCGACGCGGCTGACCAGGGTGTGGGTGGCGGCCTCGCCCTGGCGGTTCTTGTACTCGGCGAGGATGGGTACGAAGGCCTGCGAGAAGGCGCCCTCGGCGAACATGCGGCGCAGCAGGTTGGGCAGGCGGAAGGCGACGAAGAAGGCGTCGGTCGCCATGCCTGCGCCAAAGGCGCGCGCGATCACGAGGTCGCGCACGAAGCCCAGGATGCGGGACAGCAGGGTCATGCCGCTGACGGTGGCGAGCGCGCGCAGGAGGTTCATTCGGTGGGGGCGTGCGCCGGCTGGCTGCGCGCGGAAAATGCGGAGCGCGCATCATAGCCGCCTGCCGCGGTCTCGATAAGCGGAAAGACGGAAAAGACGCTTGCATTCATCGGAGTGGGTCCCTATAATCGCGGACTTTTCCAGAACCACCAATACGGACACGAAATTTATGGCCAACTCGGCACAAGCTCGCAAGCGCGCCCGTCAGGCGACCAAGGCCCGCGCCCACAACGCCAGCCTGCGTTCCCGCCTGCGTACCGCGATCAAGGCCGTGCGCAAGGCCATCGTGGGTGGCGACAAGGCGGCGGCTCAGTCGGTCTTTCGCACCTCGATGAGCACCATCGACAGCATCGCCGACAAGAAGATCATCCACAAGAACAAGGCCGCTCGCCACAAGAGCCGCCTGTCGGCCGCCGTCAAGTCGATGGCTGTCTGATCCTTGCCGCATGCCGGCGCTCCGGCGCCGAGATCGAGAAAGCGACCTGCGGGTCGCTTTTTTGTTGGGCGTCGTTCGCATGAGAGCGGCGGGGGCCCTGTTCGCGCCTTCCGGCGCTGCTACAGGGGGCGTGCACGGGATGGAGGGGGGCCGCAGCCGCGAGGGTTGATGCAGGAGGAGCGGCAGTTGCGAACGGGTGTCCGCGCAGGTGCCACGGTCGGTGCAGGCGCGGCGGTTCATGGAGGAGCGGCGGCAGCCGCGAACGGGTTCTCCCGCAGGCCCTGCCGTCTCAGAGCGGTGCGTCGCCCATCCACTCGATCTGGAGCTTGTTGTCGTTGGCGAAGTTCACCATGAACTTGTAGGCCAGCGGCTCGACGTCGTAGAGGCGGGCGTCGACGAGGACGGTCTTGTCGCCCTTGAGCGTGCAACCCGGGCGCACGTAGGGCGAGTACGTCATGCGGTGGTCGGCGCCGAAGGCGGACATGACGCCGCACAGGCGGTCGGACCAGTCGCTCGGACGGAATTTCTTCCCCTCCCTCGTGACCCCGACGATGATGAAGTTCTCGATCTTCTGATTCATGTGTGATGCCTTGCCGGCTTCGGGGATGCGCATGTTCCGGTTCTTCGTCGCCGGAATCAGGACGGCCGCGATTCTAGCAGAAATCGCCTGCGCTCATTCCGCCGCGCGGACCGCCGGCGGTCGGGTGCGTGGGCGGTCCGCTTATGTACAGGTCCGGCCGTTTTGGCTTAACATCGGCACATTTCCTGCACGGCGGCGTCTGCCGCCGTGTGCGTTTTCCGGCTTCGCACAGATCGAGGTGCCCGCATGTCCCATGTCATGAATACCTACGCCCGCCTGCCCGTGGCCTTCACGCACGGCGAGGGCGTGTGGCTGTACGACGAGGCAGGCAAGCGCTATCTCGATGCCCTCTCCGGCATCGCCGTCAACACGCTCGGCCACAAGCACCCGCGCCTGGTCAAGGCCATCGCCGACCAGGCCGCGCGCGTGCTGCACACGTCCAACCTCTACGGCATCCCCTTGCAGGACAAGCTCTCGGACCGCATCGCCGAAGTCTCCGGCATGGACGAGGTGTTCTTCTGCAACTCCGGCTGCGAGGCCAACGAGGCGGCGATCAAGCTCGCGCGCATGTTCGGCCACAACAAAGGCATCGAGCTGCCGCACATCATCGTCATGGAGAGCGCCTTCCACGGCCGCACCATGGCGACGCTGTCGGCCACCGGCAACCGCAAGGCCCAGGCCGGCTTCGAGCCCCTGGTGCAGGGCTTCATCCGCGTCCCCTACAAGGACATCGAGGCCATCCGCAAGATCGCCGAGCACAACCACAGCGTCGCCGCGGTGATGCTCGAGATGATCCAGGGCGAGGGCGGCGTGAACGTCGCCGACGACAGCTTCCAGCGCGAGCTGCGCGCCCTGTGCGACGAGAAGGGCTGGCTGATGATCTGCGACGAGGTGCAGTGCGGCATGGGCCGCACCGGCAAGTGGTTCGGCTGGCAGCATGCGGGCACCAAGCCCGACGTGATGACGCTGGCCAAGGGCCTGGCCTCGGGCGTACCGATCGGCGCCTGCGTGACCAGCGGCCTGGCCAGGGGCCTGTTCGGGCCGGGCAACCACGGCTCCACCTTCGGCGGCAACCCGCTCGCCTGCGCGGCGGGCCTGGCCACCTTCGACGCCATCGTCGAGGACAGGCTCATGGACAACGCCGTCGCCGTCGGCGAGGCGATCCGCAAGGGCATGGCCGAGGCGCTCGCCGGCGAGGCCGGCGTGGTCGACATCCGCGGCCGCGGGCTCATGATCGGCATCGAGCTCGACCGCCCCTGCGGCGTGCTGATGGCGCGCGCCGCCGAGAACGGCCTGCTGCTGTCGGTGACCTCCGAGCGCGTGGTGCGCCTGCTGCCGGCGCTCACCTTCACCGCCGCCGACGCGCAGACCCTGGTGTCCATGCTGGCGCCGATGATCCGCGACTTCCTCGCGAACGGCTAAGGACCGCGTATGAGCTCTCCCATCAAGCACTACCTGCAGTTCAAGGATTTCACCCGCGAGGAATACGACTATGTGTTCGCGCGCGCGAAGTGGATCAAGGACAAGTTCAAGCGCTACGAGCCCTACCACCCGCTCTTCGACCGCACGCTGGTGATGATCTTCGAGAAGGCCAGCACGCGCACGCGCCTGTCGTTCGAGGCCGGCATGCACCAGCTCGGCGGCTCGGCGATCTATCTCAACACCCGCGACTCGCAGCTCGGCCGCGGCGAGCCGGTGGAGGACGCTGGCCAGGTCATCTCGCGCATGAGCGACCTGGTCATGATCCGGACCTTCGAGCAGGACATCGTCGAGCGCTTCGCCGCCAACTCGCGGG
The DNA here is from genome assembly GCF_000310225.1 of Thauera phenylacetica B4P. Taxonomy (GTDB): domain Bacteria; phylum Pseudomonadota; class Gammaproteobacteria; order Burkholderiales; family Rhodocyclaceae; genus Thauera; species Thauera phenylacetica. Next base: position 34,610 of record NZ_AMXF01000007.1, on the reverse strand, counting down.
TGCCCATCATCAACGGCCTCACCAACGAGTACCACCCCTGCCAGATCCTCGCCGACATCCTCACCTTCATCGAGCACCGCGGCTCGATCCAGGGCAAGACGGTGGCCTGGATCGGCGACAGCAACAACATGTGCAACACCTGGCTGCAGGCCGCCGAGGTGCTGGACTTCAACGTCCATGTGTCGACCCCGCCGGGCTACGAGGTCGAGCCCGAGCGCGCGGGCCTCTACGGCACCGACCATTTCGAGCAGTTCGCCGACCCGATGGAGGCCTGCAAGGGCGCCGACCTGGTGACCACCGACGTGTGGACCTCGATGGGCTTCGAGGCCGAGAACGAGGCGCGCATGAAGGCCTTCGCCGACTGGTGCGTGGACGCCGACATGATGTCGGTGGCGCACAAGGACGCCGTCTTCATGCACTGCCTGCCCGCGCACCGCGGCGAGGAGGTCACCGCCGAGGTCATCGACGGCCCGCAGTCGGTGGTGTGGGACGAGGCCGAGAACCGCCTGCACGCGCAGAAGGCGCTGATGGAATACCTGGTGCTCGGCCGCATCGACGGCTGAGCCGACGAACAATCACGGTACGTACGGGCGTGCGCACCGGCAACACAGCAGGAAACAGGAAAACAGCATGAGCGACGTCAATAAAGTAGTGCTCGCCTACTCGGGCGGGCTGGACACTTCGGTCATCCTGAAGTGGCTGCAGGACACCTACCAGTGCGAAGTGGTCACCTTCACCGCCGACCTCGGCCAGGGCGAAGAGCTCGAGCCCGCGCGCACCAAGGCGCTCAAGTTCGGCATCCAGCCCGAGAACATCTTCATCGACGACCTGCGCGAGGAGTTCGTGCGCGACTTCGTCTTCCCGATGTTCCGCGCCAATACGATTTATGAAGGCGAGTACCTGCTCGGCACCTCGATCGCGCGTCCGCTGATCGCCAAGCGCCAGATCGAGATCGCCCGCGCCACCGGCGCCGAGGCCGTGTCGCACGGCGCGACCGGCAAGGGCAACGACCAGGTCCGCTTCGAGCTCGGCTACTACGCGCTGATGCCGGGAGTGAAGGTCATCGCGCCGTGGCGCGAGTGGGACCTGCTGTCGCGCGAGAAGCTGCTCGCCTACGCCGAGCAGCACGGCATCCCCATCGAGATGAAGCACAAGCAGGGCGGCTCGCCCTACTCGATGGACGCCAACCTGCTGCACATTTCCTTCGAGGGCCGCCACCTCGAGAACCCCGCCGCCGAGGCCGAGGAGTCGATGTGGCGCTGGACGGTGTCGCCCGAGGCCGCGCCCGACGCCGCCGAGTACATCGACCTCGAGTTCGAGCACGGCGACCTGGTCGCGATCGACGGCAAGCGCATGAAGCCGCATGAGCTGCTCGCCAGGCTCAACGAGCTCGGTGGCAAGCACGGCATCGGCCGCCTCGACCTGGTGGAGAACCGCTACGTCGGCATGAAGAGCCGCGGCTGCTACGAGACCCCGGGCGGCACCATCCTGCTGCGCGCCCACCGCGCCATCGAGTCGATCACGCTCGACCGCGAGGTCGCCCACCTGAAGGACGACCTCATGCCGCGCTACGCCAGCATGATCTACAACGGCTACTGGTGGAGCCCCGAGCGCCGCGCCATCCAGGCGCTCATCGACCACACCCAGCAGACCGTCAACGGCTGGGTGCGCCTCAAGCTCTACAAGGGCAACGTCATCGTCACCGGCCGCGACTCCAAGACCGACTCGCTGTTCGACCCGACGATCGCCACCTTCGAGGACGACGCCGGCGCCTACAACCAGAAGGACGCGCACGGCTTCATCCGCCTCAACGCGCTGCGCATGCGCATCGCGGCCAACGCCAAGGCCAGGCGCGGCTAAACCCGCAACGGACCCCTTGCGATGGACAACGAAGCCTTCATCTTCGGACTCACGTTCACCGAGTTCGAGGATCTCGCCCTCAAGCTCGGCCTCACCGGCCTGATCCTGTTCATGGTCTTCATCATCTGGAACCTGGGCAAGGAATCCAAGGCCGGCCGCTACGGCATGATGTGGCTGTTCCTCGGCCTGGGCGTGGGCTTCGTCGGCTTTGTCGCCAAGGGCATCATCCAGAAGCTGCTCGGCATCGAATAAGGAAAACCCAAGCGATGGGCATTACCGCCAAGTTCGACGGCGTCGCCGTCACCACCCAGGCCAACGTCTACTTCGACGGCAAGTGCGTCAGCCACAGCGTGCAGTTCGCCGACGGCACGAAGAAGTCGGTCGGCGTCATCCTGCCGGCCTCGCTCACCTTCAACACCGGCGCGCCCGAGATCATGGAAGGCGTGGCCGGCTCCTGCCGCGTGCGCCTCAAGGGTGCCGCCGAATGGAAGACCTACGGCGCCGGCGAGTCCTTCGACGTGCCGGGCAACGCCAGCTTCGACATCGAAGTCGCCGGCGAGCCCTACCACTACATCTGCCACTTCGGCTGAGCGGGGGAGGGGAGCCATGCCGTCTTTCGACATCCTGTCCGAGGTCGACCAGCCCGCGCTGCGCAACGCGGTCGAGCAGGCCAACCGCAAGGTCGACGGTCGCCACGACTTCAAGGGCACGAGCGCGAAGATCGAGCTCGCCGAGAAGCTGCTGACGCTCTACGGCGATAGCGACTTCCAGCTCGAGCAGATCAAGACCATCCTGCTGCCCGAGATGACCAAGAAGAACGTGGACGTGCGCTGCCTGGACTACGGCGACGTGCAGAAGATCTCCGGCAACAAGGTCAAGCAGGAGGTCAAGGTGCGCGTCGGCGTGGAGCAGGAACTGGCCAAGAAGCTCGTCAAGCTGTTGAAGGACAGCAAGATGAAGGTGCAGGCCGCGATCCAGGGCGACGCCGTGCGCGTCTCGGGCGCCAAGCGCGACGTGCTGCAGGAGGCGATCGCGCTGGTCAAGAAGCAGATCACCGACTTCCCGCTGCAGTACGGCAACTTCCGCGACTGAGCGCGGGAGGTTCGAAATATACGACGGGCGCCGCGAGGCGCCCGTCGTTCTTTGGAGGGGGGCGTGCCGCGGGGCGGCATCCGCAGACGAGGGCCGCTCAAGCTGCGCCATCCGCTGCCGATATGTTCTCCATCATCACCGGCCCGCATGAGGGGTCGCCAGGAGAATCGACATGGAAACATCCGCGATCGCCGCGATGGCCTCGAACAACGCGCTCGCGCAGGTGCAGCAGGAGGCCTCGGTGGAGGTGCTGCGCAAGGCGCTCGACCTCCAGGGCCAGAGCGCGATGCAATTGCTTCAGGCGATCCCGCGTCCGCCGGCGGTCGGGAGCACGGCGGGCGGAGTCCTCGATACCTGGGCCTGAGTCAGGCGGCGGGGGTTCCGCGGCGGCGCAGCAGCGTCATGCCGAGCAGGCTGGCGCCGAGCAGCGCGAGCACGCCGGGCTCCGGCACCGTGTTGTTCGAGTCGCCGATGCTCAGATCGTCCATGACGAATCTCTGCCCGAAATTCAGCGTGTCCGGCTGGCGGGTGCAGTCGTTATTGGTGCCGGTCTTGCAGCGGGTGGCCATCACGAGTTCGTCGATGGTCCAGTCGAACTTGACGAAGAGCGGCTGAAGCACGCTGAGCGTGACGCTCTTGCTGAACTTGTTGGCGCCGGAGGTGCCGGTGAAGTCGAGGATCAGGCCGTTGAGGGACGCCGAGGTGAACCAGCCGCTGTTGAGCAGGAAACCCTGGGTGGTTCCGAAGGAGGCAGCCGTGTCGGTCTGGCTGGCGGCAACGTTCGGCGCCGACTTGAGGCCATTCACGAAACCGGTGTTGTTGTAGTTCGTGTTCGACCCAGGTGTCGCGATCCCGATGTTCTTCCACGTCATACCGCCGTAACTGCTCAGCGTGGTGCCATCGCTCAGCGAGCTGTCATCGAAGTTCAAAAGGGCTGCCTGGGCGCCGAAGCTCAGGGTGGCGGCGGCGAAAGCGGCGGTCAGGGTCTTGGTTTTCATGATTTGCCTTTTTGTGTCGCCATGTGTGGGCGGAGATGTTGCACAACTAGCAAAATCCGGGCCAGCGGGTAAAAGTCATGGAAAACAGAGGCTTAAAACGAGCTCTTGGGTTCAGCTGTAAAGTTTTCCGACAGTCTTGGCGGGGCGCTCCACGGTGAACGCCCCAGTCCGGGGCTTTTGTTCCCGCTGGTGTGGGCACCGCAGATCCCGTCCGCCTTGCCGTTCGTCGTGCCGGGCTGGGGTTGGCGTCGGAGGCGGGTTAGTCTGAACTCGCAAATTCCTTCAAGAACCATCACGAACTCTCGCTCCCACCATGCAAAGACAACCACAAGCGGGCTTCACCCTGATCGAACTGATGGTCACCGTCGCCATCATCGGCATCCTCGCCTCGATCGCGCTGCCCGCCTACAACGACTACCTGACCAAGGGCCGCATCCCGCAGGCCACCTCCGGCCTGGCGAACGGGCGGGTGCTGCTCGAGCAGTGGTTCCAGGACAACCGGACCTACGCGAAAGTCCGTGATGTTTCGCCGCCCTGTCCGGCGAATACACAGTATTTCACCTTCAGCGGCTGCCCGTCGGAGAGCGCCACGACCTACACCCTCACCGCGACCGGGGCCGGGGCGATGAGCGGTTTCGTCTACACGATCAACGAGGCCAACGTAATGACCTCGACGACGTCCTGGGGCAACAAGACCAACTGCTGGGTCGTCTCCAAGAACGGTGGCTGCTGAGTGATGGAGCGCATGCGGGCCGCCGGGCCTGAGCAAGGGATGCTGGCGATGATCTCGAATTCTTCTCCTGCCATGGTGCGATTGCATTCGCTCGGGCATCGTGTCCGGCGCGGGTTCTCCCTCGTCGAGTTGATGGTCACTGTGGCGGTGCTGGGCCTGCTGATGACGCTGGCGGTGCCTTCCTTCAGCGAGTGGATCCAGAACAGCCGCATCCGCACCGCGGCGGAGTCCATCCAGAACGGCGTGCAGCTTGCGCGTGCGGAGGCCGTGCGGCGCAACACCCGGATCGAGTTCGCCCTGGTCGGTACCGGCGGTGGCTGGGTGGTGCGGCTCGCCGGCGGCGGGGAGACCATCCAGGAACGCTCCGGCGGCGAAGGCGCGGGCGGCGTGGTGCTGAGCACCGTGCCTGCGGACGCCACCACGGTGGTGTTCGATGGGCTGGGCAGGGCCGACACCAGGGACAACCCGCTGACCGCGGTCGATGTCGACGTGCCGACCTCGGCGTTGCCAGCCGCGCAGTCGCGCGATCTGAGGATCACCATCGGCACCGGCGGGGTCCGCATGTGCGACCCCAACGTAAGCAACTCCACCGATCCGAGGAAGTGCTGATCATGGGCAAGCGTGCTTCTCGCCGTCCGCGCCGCGTCGAAGGGATCGTCCTGCTCGAGGTGCTCATCTCGGTGCTGGTGCTGGCCTTCGGGGTGCTGGGGATCATCGGCCTGCAGGCCGCGGCCATCCAGCACACGACGGCCGCGAAATACCGTACCGACGCCAGCTTCATCGCCAATGCGCGGGTTGGGGAGATCTGGGCGCGACCGGGTGCGCTGAGCACCTTCGGCGAGTCGGGAACCGACGTCAGTGCCGCCTTCCCGGGCGCTTCGCTGCCGAATGGCAAGCGCACCACGACGATCGCGGGCGAGCGTGTCACCGTCACGGTCACCTGGCAGGCGCCGGGGGCGGATCGGGCGAGCAACGTGGTCGTGGTTGCGCACATCGTCGGGATCTAGCAGCCTGTCGGACTTGAAGCCGGCGGACGGCGTACCGGCAGGCGGGTTTTCATGATGTGAAAAATAATCGGCATTTCAGAGCCGAAAGCGCCTTTTTCGCGTGAAATCGCCATGCTCCTGTCGTTTCTTCTCACTGCAGACGCAATACGGCCATGCGCTTGAAGTTCCACGCGAGGCAGACCAGCGTCCATTCGTTGCGCACGTTGCCAACACCGCGCAGCAGGAACTGACGGAAACCCATCACGGACTTGATGATGCCGAACACCGGCTCGACGGTCTGTTTGCGCAGCGCGTAGGCGGCGCGACCGGTCTGGGTCTTGAGGGCGTGCTTCATCTGCTCGACGTGGGAGGTGGGCGTCTCGAGCGGTGCGGGCTCCTCGAAGCGGCTGCGCCAATCCGGATGATGCGCATCGCGCCCCACTGCGATCAGCGGCTCGACCCCGGCGTCGTGGCAGTGCTGGACGTTGCGTTCGCTGTAAAAGCCGGTGTCGGCCAGCAGCCGCGCGGGTTGATTGAGCCCATCGGGCAGTGCCTGGATGCACTCGAGCATCGGCGCGACCTGCTCCTTGTCGTTACCGGCGGTGGTGATGTGGGGCGCCACCACCAGCATCGATTCGGTATCGACCACAGCTTGCGCGTTGTAGCACTGCTCGAAACCACCGCCCGCCACCTTCATGATGCGCGAGTCTTCATCGGTCAGATTGATCTGATCCTCGGCCTGTGGCCCCGTCTGCGGGGGCTTGGGGGGCTTGCCACCGGGCTTCTTGCCCGTGCTCGCCTGCTTGGCCTGGCGCTGGGCCATCTTCGCCTCGTACTCGGCTTGCTCGCGCTCGAAACGTTCCTTCGCGCGGGCTTCGATCTTGGCTTTGGCCGTCGCGATGGCCGCCAGACGGTCTTCGCGGCGCTTGATCTCCGCCGGTAAATCCACCCCCTCAGGCACATTGCCTTGGTCGGCAGCCTCGGCCAGCTTGAGCATCTCCTGCACCTCGGCTTTGAGCTGCGCTTCGATCTTCTGCGCGTGCCCGTAAGACAGCGCACTGTGCCGGGAGGCGTTGGCGTGCAGCTTGGTGCCGTCCAGGCTGACCGTGCCAAAGCGCGAGAGCTGGTTCTCGCGTGCGACCTGCAGCACTTGCACGAAGAGCTCGGCGAACTGTTCGCCGAAGCGGCGCCGGAAACTCGCCAGGGTGTCGTGGTCCGGGTGCTGGTTGCAGGCGATGAACCTAAACGCCAGCGAATCGTAAGTCGCCCGCTCGATCCGGCGGCTCGAATGCGTCCCCGTCGCGTAGCCGTAGATCAGCAGCGACAGCAGCATCGCCGGGTGGTACGCATCGCTCCCACGCCCCGCATACGCCCGCTCCAGCGCCGACAGGTCCAGTGCCTCGACCACGTCGACCACATAGCGCGCCAGGTGCGTTTCGGGCAGCCACTCCTGTACCGAGGGCGGCAGCAGGTAGTCCGTTTGGCGGTCGATCGGGCGGAAGCGGCTCATGCTCTCAGGATCCGGGGGCGATGCGGCATTTTACAGGGGGTAGTCCGACAGGCTGCTAGGAGCAGTCATGACAAGGAATTCGGCACAGCACGGCCTCACCCTGGTGGAACTGCTGGTCGGCCTGGCCACCGGGCTGGTGGTGTTGCTGGTGGTCTCGCAGGTCATGCAGTCCTTCGAGGGGCAGAAGCGCACCAGCACGGGCGGCAACGATTCCCAGACCAACGGGGCGGTTGCGCTCTACCTGCTCGAGCAGGAGATCCGCATGGCGGGCTACGGGCTGTTCGGGCCGGAGGGGGCGTACTGCAGGAACGGGATCAACATCTACAAAGATGGCGGGGTGGTGAAGAACGCGGAGCCGTTCGCGCCGGCCCGCATCATCGATGGCGGCGCGGGCCCGGATGCCATTGTGGTGACGCGCAGCCAGGCCGCGGGTGACGCCCTTCCCCTGTCGATCGTGAAGGCGATGCCAAACCCATCTTCGATCGTCACGGTGGGCTCGGACGGCGGGCTGAAGGAGGGCGATCTGTTCATCGTTGGCGCTCGCGAAGGAAACAAGGTGTGCACGCTCATGCAGCTTTCGAGGTCGCCGCAGGACACCGGCAACGGCGTGAATCTCAACCACAACTCCGGCGCGGGCTCTCCGTACAACCCGAGCAAAATCTCGGAGACCTTCAGCGATACGGAAGCCTATGAGATCGGCGATATCGCCTTCGTCATGGGTGACGGGGGAATGGGGCGGCGCTTCTCCGTTCCGCCCGATGGGTGCGACCACCTCGTGGAGAGCGATCCCGTCGTGCAGGACCTCGATGAAGTGACCTGCGCCAACAGCATGCGGATGGTCGCGCAGGTGGTCGACCTGCAGGCCGAGTATGGCGTCGTCGATGGCGGTGTCCTGACCTGGGTTCCTGCGACCGGCAGCTGGGCCGCACTGGATGCCGACGAGATCCTGCAGATCCGCGCGATCCGCGTCGGCGTGGTCACCCGCCATCCCCAGTTCGAGAAGACCGCGGTCCCCGCGGCACCCGCCCCCGCATGGATGGGCACGGCGACGAGCAGCTTGATCGCGGCGAACCCGAACTACCGCCACCGCGTCTTCGAGACCGTGATCCCGCTGCGCAACGTGATCTGGGCGCCGTGAGGAGGAGAGCATGAAACTGCATGACCGAAACCTGGCGGGATCACAGCACGGCATCGTGCTGTTCACCGTCCTGATCGCGCTCGTGGTGCTGTCGCTGGCGTCGGTGGCGCTGGTGCGCTCGATCGACACCGGCGTCACGATCGCCGGCAACCTCGCCTTCCGCCAGGCCGCAACGCAGGCCGCCGACGCCGGCACCGAGGCGGCGCTGGGGTGGATCCAGGCGCGTCTTGGTGATGGCGGCGCGAGCGAGCTGGAGACGACCAAGACCTCGGGCTATTACGCGACGGCCCGCCCGGGCTGCGACCTCACCGGCGGTGAAACCGCTGCGGCGGGAGACAATGTGCGGTGGGAGGCGGGCGATCCGGCCAGCCTCGACTGCGGCATGGTTGCCGTCGCCGTCGATTCCACCCTGCTTCCGCCGGGGTATTCGGCTTCTTACGTCATCAACCGGATGTGCAACATCGACGGCCCGGTCAACGGCGTCTCGGCCGGCGGGGTCGCGGTGCTTTGCGATAACTATATCCGCACGACTGCGGCCGCGGACGACGGCGGCACGAAGACGAGCATCGGTTACCAAAGTCGCAGCCCGACGTCCTCGCAGCTTTATTACCGGGTGACGACGCGTGTGGTGGGGCCCAACAACGCCGTCAGCCACGTGCAGGTCGTGCTGGTCAATTGAGAGGTGCGCAAATGTCCAACAATTCTCTGGATCTTGTCGCTCGTGTGGCGAGCGCTTGCCGTCGGCGCAAGCTCGCGGCATGGCTGCTGAATTCGCTGTTCGCCTGCGTGGTGCTCTCGCAGGCGGCGGGTGCGGCGACGGTGGAGATCGCCGACGCGCCGATCCCGACCGGCGGCACCATCGAGGTCAAGCCCAATGTCATGTTCGTCCTCGACGACTCGGGATCGATGGCCTGGGACTACATGCCGGATACGGTGGAGACGTTCCCCTTCGGCACCTACGGCTGGGCCAGTGCCGCCTGCAACGGGGTTTACTACAACCCCGAGGTCACCTACGTGCTGCCGGTCAAGGCGGATGGGTCCTCCTATCCCGCGCCGTCTTTCAATGCAGCACCCCAGGATGGGTTTAACCCCAATTCGGCAAAGGTCGACCTGGCAGTCAACTTCAGCCCCTACGAGACCCGCTGCGTTACCAATCCTGCCGAGTGCCGGAGTCATCGGGAGCACGCCTATTACTTCAACTACACCAAGCCCAACAAGGGGCCCGAGCCGCTCGAGTACGCCTATTCGTCCGATGGCACCGTGCAGAAGAAGGCGGGCATCTACCAGTACTGCAAGCTCGAGGTCGGCGACAACAAGGCCAAGGGCATCTTCAGCGCCAAGGTTGCCGTCCCCGCCGACAAGCAGCAGAACTTCGCCATCTGGTACAGCTTCTACCGCACCCGCATCAACGCGATGAAGAGCGCCGCGGGCCGGGCGATCGGCCAGCTGCGCAACCCGGACGGGCTGCGCATGGGCTTTTCGACCCACAGCGACACGGGCTTGAGTGCGAATGCCGAGTTCCAGCCGATCGGTGACTTCTGCGTATCCGGCGGGGCGAAATGCGCGCCGACCGACCAGCGCGACAAGTTCTTCGAGAAGCTCTACGGCACCAGCGTCGCGGGCGGGACGCCGCTGCGCAGCGCGATGGCGAAGATCGGCAGGATGTACGCGGGCTACGGGGGTAGCGGACGTCTGAGCCAGGCGGACGACCCCGTGCTGTATTCGTGCCAGCAGAACTTCCTGATCATGGCGACCGATGGCGCGTGGAACAACGACGCCAACGCGAGCTTCGGGATCCGCAGCGGGGACACGGTTGGCGACCGCGATGGCGGCACGACGCCACGGCCGATGTACGACGCGAGCGGGGCAGCGAACACCCTCGCGGACATCGCGATGTACTACAACGAGACGGACCTGCGCGACAGCACGCTGGGCAACTGCAGCGGCAGGCTCGCCGACGAGGACGTGTGCACGAACGATGTGGCGGCAGGGGGCCCCGGGGGGCGGTCGACGCAGCACATGGTCAGCTTCACGCTCGGGTTCGGCATCGACGGCTCCTTGAAGTACGCCGAGAACTACGAAACCGCCTCGCTCGACTATCGCGCGATCCTCGGCGGTTCGAAGAACTGGCCGAATCCCCGGCCCGATCGACCGAACGACGTCGACTACAACCTGTTCCGCATCGACGACCTCTGGCATGCGGCGGTGAACGGGCGCGGCACCTACTTCAGCGCGAAGACGCCGGATGCCCTGGTGAGCGGGCTCGTGCGTGCGCTCAACTCGGCCGCTGCACGATTCGGGGCGGGTTCAGGGGCGGCCACCAGCAGCCTCGAGCCGGTCGCGGGCGACAACTACGCCTTCGTGGCGAGCTATCGCACGCAGTACTGGGAAGGCGACCTGCAGGCACGCGAGATCAATGTGAGCACCGGAAGGATCGCCGCCGAAGCGGACCGTGCCTGGTCGGCTCAGGCGAAGCTGGACGAGCAGGCTGCCGGCACGGGCTGGAGCGCGCGCAACATCTACATGAAAAGCGGGACGAGCCTGGTGGCTTTCAACTCCACCAACTTGCGCGCCTTGCATTCGCTGCCGGTCGAGCTGACCAACGACGTGATCGACTTCATCCGGGGCGATTCGTCGAAGGAGGACCAGACCGGAAACACCACCCGCACGCTGCGCGACCGCACGCATGTGCTCGGCGACATCGTCAGTTCGCACCCGGTCTATGTGCGGCGGCCGCCGTACAAGTATTCGGATTCCGGATACGCGGATTTCGCGGCCGACAAGACGGCGCGCGCCGGGATCGTGCTGGTGGGGGCGAATGACGGCATGCTGCACGCCTTCGATGCGGATACCGGCGCCGAGCGCTGGGCATACGTACCCGCGGCGGTGATCCCGAATCTCCACAAGCTGGCGAACAAGGACTACGGCAACACGGCGGTGGTGCCCCATCAGTACTACGTCGACGGTTCGATCACGGTGGGCGACATCTGCGTCGCGAACGATTGTTCCGATGCCGGCAGTTCCGACTGGCGGACCATCGCGGTGGTCGGCCTGGGCAAGGGCGGGCAGGCGTATTTCGCCCTCGACATTACCGACACGACGGCGCCGAAGGTGCTGTGGGAGTTCGACAGCAAGAGCGATACGGACCTGGGACTCAGCTTCGGCAACCCGATCATCACCAAGCGGGCCGGGCAGTGGGTCGTGCTGTTCGCCTCCGGGTACAACAACGAATCTCCTGGCGACGGCATGGGTCGGCTATACGTATTGAACGCCCATACCGGCGTAAAGCTCTCCGAGATCGTCGCCGACACCGGCACCGATCCCGCGCGCAGCGGCATCGCGAAGATCAGCAACTGGGTCGACGAGCTTCGCCTCGACGACACCACGCGCTACGTCTACGCCGGCGACCTCTCGGGCAGGCTGTGGCGCTTCGACCTCACCGCCGAGAGCGCAATCGAGCTCGCCAGCTTCGGCAGCACGCAACCGATCACGACGCGCCCGGAGCTCGCGGAGGTCAAGGCGGAGGATGGAACGCGCAAGCGTGTGATCTTTGTCGGCACTGGCAAGTACCTGGGCCAGGGTGATCTGAGCGACGCGTCCCTGCAGTCGATCTACGCAGTCCGGGACCCGCTCGGTGCGACCGGTTGGGGCGAGTTCAGGAGCGCGGCAGGGGTCGTCGAGCAGGTCATCACAGCCGACGGAACCCGCCGCAGCATCACGAACAATGCGCTCGACTGGACGACCGGGCCGGGGTGGTTTGTTGACCTCGATGCGGCCTCGGGCGAACGCATCAACGTGGATTTCAAGATCGTCAGCGGCGTGCTCACGGTGGTGACCAACGTCCCCGAGCGCAAGGCCTGCACCGTAGGTGGCAGCAGCTACCTGTATTTCTTCGATTACCGCACCGGCAGCAGCGTGCAGACGGTCCAGGACTCCAAGGTCGGAGAATTCCTCACTCAGGCGCTCGCGGTCGGCCTCTCGGTGATTCGGGTCGATGGCAAGGAGGTGGCGATCATCAATACGTCTGACAATCGGCAGATCACCGTTCCCGTGCCGCCGGCGTCTTCCAGCGGTGACTTCCGCCGGGTGATGTGGCGAGAGTTGGTGACGGAGCACCCGGGGGGGGCGCAATGAGATTTCGTCGGGGGGAGCGCTGCCGGAGCGGCGAACGAGGATGTGCGTGAACAAGTCGATCCTGCTGATGAGCGTCGGATTCGGCTTCGCGCCACCGCTTTTGGCGCTGGATGTCGTCATGGCCGGCGCTTTCGGGAGCAAGGCGGTCCTCGTAGTGGATGGCGGCGCGCCGCAGACGGTCGGTGTGAGCCAGAGCACCCGCGAAGGCGTTCGCCTGCGTGCGCTTGTGGGCCAGACTGCGACGCTCGAGCACGAGGGGCGCGCCTTCCAGGCGCGGGTCGGCGAGCACGCGGCGAGCGCGCCGGGCGGGAGCGCCAGCGAAGTGAGCCTGGTCGCGGATGGGGGCGGGCACTTTTTTGCTGATGCGACCGTCAACGGCCGGGGCGTGCGAGTGCTGGTCGACACGGGCGCCACCCTGGTTGCGCTGGGCCGAAACGAGGCGCTGCGGCTCGGGATCGACTACCGTTCCGGCCAGCCCGGGCAGAGCGAGACCGCCAATGGCACGGCGCGGGTGTGGCGGGTGAAGCTGGACTCGGTCGAGCTCAAGGGGATGCGCCTGTATGGGATCGACGCGGCGGTGCATGAGTCCGAATTGCCCTACGTCCTGCTCGGCATGAGTTTTCTCGGGCGCATGGACTGGCGGCGCGAGGGCGACCGCCTGCTGCTCAAGAAACGTTATTGAGGCATCGCGTGAATCCTGCAAGCGGACCGCATGGTCTCCCAGCCCTGGAACAGATCCGCCGCCGGCTCGCCGAGGGGCCGCGTCGGGACGGCGAGTTCAACGGCGACGGCCGCGACCTGGCGCGCTCGCGGCCGCCCAAGCCCGCCGCGGTGCTGGTGCCGCTGGTGGTGCGCGACGAGGCGCCCTCGGTGCTGCTGACCCGGCGCACCGACCACCTGCATCATCACCCGGGCGAGATCAGCTTTCCGGGCGGCCGGCTCGAGGACGGCGACGCCTCGCCATTGCACGCCGCGCTGCGCGAGACGGAGGAGGAGATCGGGCTCGCCCGCCGTCACGTCGAGCTGATCGGGGCGCTGCCCGACTATTTCACCGGCACCGGGTTCCGTGTGACCCCGGTGGTCGGCGTGGTCCATCCGCCGCTCGAGCTCACGCTCGACGCCTTCGAGGTCGCCGAGGCCTTCGAGGTCCCGCTTGCGCACTTCCTCGATCCGCGCAACCACCAGGAGCACAGCATCCTGCACGAGGGGCGGATGCGGCGCTTCCACGCCATGCCCTGGCACGGCTATTTCATCTGGGGCGCGACGGCGGGGATCCTGATGTCGCTGTATCGCCTGCTGCACGACGACGCCTGAGCGCATATGCGGGTGCCCTGCTTGCTGCGCGGGCTTGCCTTTGTGCTATCTTGCTGCACCGATAAATCCGCTTCATGGGTGGGGGCCGCTGGCGCCCGCGATGCTTTGGCTGCATGACCTTCTTCTCCCTGATCCTTGCCCTCGTGCTCGAACAACTGCGCCCGCTTCCGGCGCGTGGCTGGACGGTGCGCGGGGTGCGTAGCGTGGTCGGGGGGGTGCGCGCCCGCTTCGACGGCGCTTCGGTCGCGCAAGGGCGCCTCGCCTGGCTGCTGCTGGTGCCCGCCGCGGCGTTGTCGAGCGCGCTCGGCTTCTGGTTGCTGTGGGAGATGCATCCGGCGCTGGCCTTCCTCTTCAACGTGGTGGTGCTCTACCTCTGCGTCGGTTTCCGCCACGACACCCGCTTCTTCTCCGCCATCCACATGGCGCTGCGCCTGGGCGAGCCGGAGGGCGCACGCAGCCTGCTTGAGGATTGGCGCGGCACGCGCCATGACGGCGCGTCGGCGAACGAGATCGCCCGCCTGGCCATCGAGGAGGCGCTGGTCGTCTCGCACCGCAGGCTGTTCGGCGTGATGTTCTGGTTCGTGCTGCTGCCCGGCCCGAGCGGCGCGGTGATGTATCGCCTCGCGGGGCTGCTGGCCGAGGAGTGGGGTGGGCGCGATGTGCGCGCCGCCGGCTTTGGGCGCTTCGCGCGGCGTGCGCGCGAGGCGATGGAGTGGCTGCCGGTGCGGATCACGGCGATCGTGTTTTCCATCATGGGCAACTTCGAGGACGCCATCTACTGCTGGCGTTCGCAGGCGGTGCTGTGGCCGGAGAGGTCGTCGGCTATACTGATCGCGAGTGGTGGCGGCGCGCTGGGCGTGCGGCTCGGCATGCCGGTTCATGAAGCCGGCAAGCTCGTGGACCGGCCCGAGATGGGCCTGGGGAGCGAGGCGGGCGTCGATCACATGCAAAACACAGTGAGTCTGCTCTGGCGGGCTCTGCTCGTGTGTCTGTTCCTGCTCTTCCTGCTCGCGGTCGCGGGCTGGGCGGGGCGGTGACACGTCTAATCTCAACAAGGGAGTGGGTTATGGCAAATCGTGAAGTCGTCGTTCTGAGTGCTGTTCGTTCCGCCGTGGGTGGCTTCGGTGGTTCGCTGAAGGACATGGAGCCGTCCGATCTGGGCGCGGTGGTGATCAAGGAAGCGATCGCGCGTGCCGGTGTGGATCCGAAGGCGGTCTCGTTCGCCTCCGTCGGCCACTGCATTCCGACCGACTCCCGCTACGCCTACGTGTCGCGCGTCGCCACGGTCAACGCCGGCATGTCGATGGATTCCGTCGCCTTCCAGGTCAGCCGCCTGTGCGGCTCGGCGCAGCAGGCCATCGTCAGCTCGGCGCAGGCCATCATGCTGGGCGATGCCGACTTCGCCATCGGCGGCGGCGTCGAAGTGATGTCGCGCGGTGCCTACCTGCTGCCCGCGCTGCGCAACGGCGCGCGCATGGGCGACACCAAGGCCATCGACTCGATGGTCGCCGTGCTGACCGACCCCTTCGGCGTCGGCCACATGGGCATCACCGCCGAGAACCTCTGCAGCAAGCACGGCATCACCCGTGAAGAGCAGGACGCCTTTGCGCTCGAGTCGCAGAAGCGCGCCGCCGCCGCGATCGCCGAGGGCCGCTTCAAGGGCCAGATCGTCCCGATCACCTTCGAGACCCGCAAGGGCACCGTGGTGTTCGACACCGACGAGCATCCGCGCATGACCACCATGGAAGCGCTGGGCAAGATGAAGCCGGCGTTCAAGAAGGACGGTTCGGTCACCGCCGGCAACGCCTCGGGCATCAACGACGCCGCCGCCTTCCTGGTGCTTGCCGACGCTGCCAAGGCTGCTGCCGGTGGCCACAAGCCGATCGCCCGCCTGGTTTCGTACGCGATCGCCGGTGTGCCCAACGACGTGATGGGCGAAGGCCCGATCCCCGCCACCAAGCTCGCGCTGCAGCGCGCCGGCCTGAAGCTGGACCAGATCGACGTGATCGAGTCCAACGAAGCCTTCGCGGCGCAGTCGATCACGGTGAACCGTGGCCTCGGCCTCGACACCGCCAAGGTCAACCCCAACGGCGGCGCCATCTCGCTCGGCCACCCGGTGGGCGCGACCGGCTCGGTGATCATCACCAAGCTGCTGCACGAGCTGATCCGCGTGAATGGCCGCTACGGCGTCGCCACCATGTGCATCGGCGGCGGCCAGGGCATCACCACGGTGTGGGAACGCGTGTAAGCGTAGTTTTCGCCTGATAAAAACCCGCGCGGCCGTGAGGCTGGCGCGGGTTTTTTTCGTCCGTATCAGGTTACGGACAAAACTCTGGACATTATGAAGCTGCGTGCTAGCGCAAATTGCTGATGATTAATAAGATTGTTTCGGTTTAGAGATGCAGTCTCCTCGACATTATGCGCCCCAGGAATCTTGAAGTCCGCCAGCGCCTGGCCGCCCTGCTGCGGCGCGGGCCTGTGCGTGCGGCCGACCTGGCGCGGCAACTGGACGTATCGGCGCGGACGGTGCTGCGTCTGTTTGAAGAGCTGGGCGCGGACGTATGCCGCGGCGGGGCGACGGGTAGAGCGCGCTACGCCGCGTGCCGTCCCTTGTGTGGTTCTTCGGCGCCGAGCTGACTGTTTCATGTCAATGCGGAGTTGACGCAGTAGCGCAGGCGAACTGGCACTCGTTCTGCGGCTGCGCTAAGGTTGAGGCGAAAATTTCGCTGCGAGGTGAGTCGTGACTGCCAGATCAACAGAAGCCGAGTTGTTGCGACGATGCACGGATGCAGCGACCGGGAAGCGACTGTCTGCGGACGACGTAACCGATGCCAACGTTTTCAGGTTGGCCGCGATGTTGCTGCGCTCCACCTTCCCCGATGAGGCTGCAAGGCTGCGCCAGTTGAGCGAGGCCTATTTCCGCACGCGTCCGGACGACAGACTGGCTGCGGAGGAGGTCATTCATCGGGGTTGGCTGTTCAGCCTTCCACGCACACGTCAGATCCTCACCAGCGAACTGCGGGGGCGCTGACCCATGTCGAGCCGACCTGTCCTGAAAACGCATACCGCGCTGTCCGATGGCATGCGCCGGCTGTTCGAGAAGCTTGAGCAGCGTCTGCGCATCGGTCGGCCGGTCAAGGTTTTCCTGGCGGGCGGCATGGCGGTTCACCTCTATACCGCGAAGCGTGTCACCTGCGACGTCGATGCCGAGTTCGGCGCACGGATCCTGCTGCCGAATGATCTGATGGTCGAGGTGCAACTCGAAGACGGTAGCAGTCAGGTCATCTATTTCGACACCAACTACAACCCGACTTTTGCCTTGATGCACGAGGACTACCAGGATGATGCAATCCCGGTGGATCTTGGAGTGGAGCCTTTTCACCTGTTTGTGCTGTCGCCGATCGATCTCGCGGTGAGCAAGATCGCGCGCTGGGCGCCGAACGATCGTGAAGATGTAGCGGAGTTGGTGCGCTTGGGACTGACCTCAGCAGACGAGATCGATGCCCGCGCCAGAGCCGCGCTGGGCGGCTACGTGGGTGGACAGTCGATGTTGTTGCTCAATTTGCGTGATGCAGTTGCGCTGGCGCGCGAGGTCGAGGCGGGGCGCGGCGCTTAGACGGAGCCCGCTGAAACCGCGTCCCTTCAGCCTTCGTTCTTCTCCAGCTTGATCGACGCCGAGTTGATGCAGTAGCGCAGGCCGGTGGGCTGGGGACCATCCTCGAAGACGTGGCCGAGGTGGGCGCCGCACTGGTGGCAGAGCACCTCGGTGCGGACCATGAAGTGGCTGCGATCGACCGCGCTCTCGACGTTGTCGGGCTCGGCCGCGGTCCAGAAGCTGGGCCAGCCGCAGCCGGCGTCGAACTTGTGCTCGGAGCGGAACAGCGGGGCGCCGCAGCACACGCAGTTGTAGGCGCCCTTGTCCCAGACGTCCCAGTACTCGCCGGTGAAGGCGCGCTCGGTGCCCTTCTCGCGGGTGACGCGGTATTGCAGGTCGGAGAGCTTCCGACGCCACTCGGCGTCGGGTTTGTCGACTTCGCGGGCCATGGGGACCTCGATCCGGATCAGTGGAGATGGCGCGGCGCCTGCACACCCTGTTCCTCGGGCATCTCGGCATGCACGACCTCGCCCTCGGGGGAGGGGTAGAGCGGGGCGCCGCAGTCGTCGCAGTACTCGAGCGGGAAGTGGTGCTCGAGGGACACGACGTCGGTGAGACCGGATTCGCGCAATACGGTTTCGATCTGCGCGACGCAGTCGGTGGTCTCGTCCTCGGCACCCAGGAGCGGCCACACCACGCCATGCACCACCGCGTCGCGGCCCCGCGCGGTGAAGCCGATGCGGTATTCCTCGAGGTTGCGATCCCAGAAGGGGGCGACCACCGCGCGCAGGCTGGCGGCGGGTGTCTCCAGCGTGGTGGCGAGGAAGGCGACCGAGGCACGCACCGAGTAGGGTCGGCTGTCCTTGTCGGCGGCGCGGCTGGCGGCGAAGTAGGAGTCGGGCAGCACGAGGTCGACCGCGCAGCCGGGCAGCAGCGGGGTGAGGCAGGCGCCGCCCTGGGCGCGCCATTGCTCGAGCGCGCCGTCGCGCGTGCCGTCGGGCTCCTGCCAGCGGAACAGCGCGCCTCCGCGCGGCACCGCCACCGCGGCGAGCAGGTAGCGGGTGTCGGACAGGAACTGCGCGGTCTCGGGCATGCCGTCGGTGTCAATGTGCAGGTCGAGGTTTTCGGCCGCCGCGCCGCAGATCACCTTGGCGAACTCCGCGGTGCTGCAGTAGCCCTGCGGCAGCTGGTCGGGGCTGAAGAGGAAGTCGGCGACGGACAGCCTGGCGCCCTTGGCGAGCACGTGGGCCTGCAGGTGCACGCGCAGGTTGGCGAGCACCGCGGCGGGGATGTTGGCGGCCGGGATGCGGTAGCGCGACCACGCCAGCACCGGCGCGGCGATCAGCACGACGTCGTGCTCGGCGAGGCTGCCGGCGGCGCATTCGGCGCGCGACTCGATGTTGTCGGCGAGATCGTCGTAGGCGCGCGCGTCGGCGCTGTAGAGGTGGTCGAGCGCGGCGTTGAGCACTTCCTCGTCGTTGTCGGCCAGGGTCTCGTCGATCAGCTTGGCGAGCTGCGTCTCCCAGTAGTGGTCCTCGATCCGGCTGCCGGACTGGGCCAGCCCGCCGGCGAGCCAGACGAGTTGTTCGGCAGTGCGACCGAGGCCGCCGCGGCGCTTGAGGCGCGTTCTTTTCATGTCGGTTTCCTGTTGCGCTGTTCGGGGTGCCGGCTTGGGCGACACCCATGACCCCGCATTCTACCAATGCCGCAGGAAAACGCCGGTCGAAGCGCCCGCCGTACGCTCAGAAACCCGGGCGATCGACCCGGATGGTCTGCAGGATGGTGGCGGAGATCTCCTCGATCGACTTGGTGGTGGAGTCGAGGCAGCGGATGTTCTCGCGGCGCATCAGCTTGTGCGCGGCGTCAATCTCGTAGCGACAGTTCTCCAGCGCTGCGTAGCGGCTGTTGGGGCGGCGTTCCTGGCGGATCTGCGACAGGCGCTCGGGCGCGATGGTGAGCCCGAAGAGCTTGCCGCGGTACTTGTGCAGCTCGCCGGGAAGCTTGTTGCGCTCGAAGTCCTCGGGGATCAGCGGATAGTTGGCCGCCTTGACGCCGAACTGCATGGCCAGGTAGAGGCTGGTGGGGGTCTTGCCCGAGCGCGACACGCCGACCAGGATCACGTCGGCCTCGGCGAGCTCGCCCTCGCTGGAGATGCCGTCGTCGTGCGCCATGGCGAAGTTGATCGCCTCGATGCGGTGCTTGTAGTTCAGGCTGTCGGCGATGCCGTGGAAGCGGCCCACCGCATGGGTGGAGCGCTGGCCGAGCTCGGCCTCGAGCGGGCCGATGAAGCGCTCGAAGAGGTCCAGGAAGAGCGCGTCGGATTTGTGCAGTGCATCAACGGTGGCCTGGTTGACCAGCGTGCTGAACACGATCGGGCGCACGCCGTCCTCGGCCGCGGCCTCGCGGATCTGCGTCGCGCAGTCGATCGCCTTGTCGATGTCGTCGATGAAAGGCGCGCGCACCTGGCGGAAGCGCGCCTCGGGAAACTGCGCCAACAGGCTGTGGCCAAGGGTTTCGGCGGTGATGCCGGTGCCGTCGGAGACGAAGAAGACGGTGCGGCGGGCGATGTCGTTCATGATTTCGGACCTTGCGGCCCCGACCAGCGGTGCGGGGCGAGTATTGGGGCAAACCCTGTGATGCGGCACAGCACAAAAAATCGTACACTGCCGTTCGCGATATTTTGCTTTTTCCCCAACATTTGCGGAAGCCACCCATGACACGTTACGTGATCCCTTTCAACGAACTGCGCATGTCCGACGTCGAGAAGGTCGGCGGCAAGAACGCCTCGCTCGGCGAGATGATCAGCCAGCTGCCTTCCAGCGTCCGTGTCCCGGGCGGCTTCGCCACCACCGCCGAGGCCTATCGCGAGTTCCTCGCCCACGACGGCCTGGCCGACCGCATCAACGCCGCGCTCGACGCGCTCGACGTGGATGACGTCGATACGCTCGCCAAGACCGGCGCGCAGATCCGCCAGTGGATCGTGGACCTGCCCTTCCCGGCCAAGCTCGAGGCCGAGATCAAGACCGCGTACGAGCAGATCACCGCCGAGGGCGAGGGCAGCTTCGCGGTGCGCTCCTCGGCGACCGCCGAGGACCTGCCGGACGCCTCCTTCGCCGGCCAGCAGGAGACCTTCCTCAACATCCACGGCTACGAGAACATCCTGCACGCGATGAAGGAAGTGTTCGCGTCGCTGTACAACGACCGCGCGATCGCCTATCGCGTGCACAAGAACTTCGCTCACGCCGACGTCGCGCTGTCGGCCGGCGTGCAGCGCATGGTGCGCTCGGACTCGGGCGCCTCGGGCGTGATGTTCTCGATCGACACCGAGTCGGGCTTCGACCAGGTGGTGTTCATCACCGCCTCCTACGGCTTGGGCGAGACCGTGGTGCAGGGCGCGGTGAACCCGGACGAGTTCTATGTCCACAAGCCCACCCTGGCGCTCGACAAGCCGGCGATCATCCGCCGCAACCTCGGCTCAAAGCTCATCAAGATGGTGTTCACCGACAAGGCCGTGGCCGGCAAGTCGGTGCGCACGGTCGATGTGCCCGAGGCCGACCGCAACCGCTTCTCGCTGACCGACGCCGACGTGCTCGAGCTCGCGCGCTACGCGGTGATCATCGAGAAGCACTACGGCCGCCCGATGGACGTCGAGTGGGGCAAGGACGGCGTCGACGGCAAGCTCTACATCCTGCAGGCCCGCCCCGAGACGGTGAAGAGCCAGGACTTCGGCCTGGTGATGGAGAAGTACCGCCTCAAGCAATACGGCAAGGCGCTGACCCACGGTCGCGCGATCGGCCAGAAGATCGGTGCCGGCGTGGTCCGCATCGTCAGCGACGCCTCCGAGATGAACCGCGTGCAGGCCGGCGACATCCTCGTCACCGACATGACCGACCCCAACTGGGAGCCGGTGATGAAGCGCGCCAGCGCCATCGTCACCAACCGTGGCGGGCGCACCTGCCACGCCGCCATCATCGCGCGCGAGCTGGGCATCCCGGCCATCGTCGGCTGCGGCAACGCCACCGACGTTCTGCACGAGGGCGAGTCGGTCACCGTGTCCTGCGCCGAGGGCGACACCGGCTACGTGTACCGCGGCAAGCTGGAGTTCGAGGTCATCACCACCGACATGGGCAACCTGCCCGAGATCCCGGTGAAGATCATGATGAACGTGGGCAACCCGGAGCTCGCCTTCGAGTTCGCGCAGATCCCCAACGGCGGCGTCGGCCTGGCGCGCCTGGAGTTCGTCATCAACAACATGATCGGCATCCACCCCAAGGCCATCCTCGACATCGGCCAGGTGCCGGCCAGCCTGCGCGACGAGATCACCCGCCGCTCGCGCGGCTACGCGACGCCCAAGCAGTTCTTCATCGAGAAGCTGGTCGAGGGCGTCGCCACCATCGCCGCGGCCTTCTATCCGAAGCCCGTGATCGTGCGCATGTCCGACTTCAAGTCGAACGAGTACCGCAAGCTGCTCGGCGGCGAGATCTACGAGCCGGAAGAAGAGAACCCGATGCTCGGCTTCCGTGGCGCCTCGCGCTACATCGCCCACAGCTTCCGCGACTGCTTCGAGATGGAAGTCGCCGCGATGAAGAAGGTGCGCAACGAGCTCGGCCTCACCAACGTGCAGATCATGATTCCGTTCGTGCGCAACGTCGAAGAGGCCAAGGGCGTGGTGGATCTGCTCGCCGAGCATGGCCTCAAGCGCGGCGTCAATGAGCTCAAGCTGATCATGATGTGCGAGATCCCGTCGAACGCCATCCTGGCCGAGCAGTTCCTTGAGCACTTCGACGGCTACTCGATCGGCTCCAACGACCTCACCCAACTCACCCTGGGCCTGGACCGCGACTCCGGCCTGGTGGCGCACGCCTTCGATGAGCGCGACCCGGCGGTCAAGCAGCTGCTGTCGATGTCCATCCAGGCCGCCAACAGGCTCGGCAAGTACGTGGGCATCTGCGGCCAGGGTCCGTCGGACCACCCCGACCTGGCCGAGTGGCTGATGGACGAAGGCATCCAGACCATCTCGCTGAACCCGGACACGGTGGTCGATACCTGGCTCAAGCTCGCCGCGCACGGCAAGCGCTGAGCGTCGCTTCGACCGGCTCTCGCGTCGAGGGCGCCGACCGCAAGGTCGGCGCCTTTTTTTATGCATCCGGTCGTTGCAGCCATGCCGCAGGAAAATGCTTCCCGTTAAGATGCGCGCTTGTCGTGCTTGCGGATTCGAGGGGATCGGATGTCGGGCTTGCGGATCGATTCGCCGGGGGAGGTGCCCGCCTGGCCAGGACAAGGGGGTGCGCCGCCAGCGCCGTCGCCGGCGCCCGCTGCGCCTGCCGATCTGCAGCGCACCGTGGCGCGCCAGGCGCAGATGCTCGCGGTGCTGTCCACGCTGCAGCGCGGCATGCTGGTGGGGCGTTCGTCGGCCGACACCTTCTCCGCGATGCTCGACCAGCTGGTGGCCTTGACCGGCAGCGAGTACGGCTTCATCGGCGAGGTGCTGCACGACGAGGCGGGCGAGTCCTTCCTGCGCATGCACGGACTCAGCGACATCTCCTGGAGCCCCGAGTCGCGCACCCTGTTCGAGGGCATGCGCAGCGGCGGTTTCGAGTTCCACAACCTCGACACCCTGTTCGGTTCGGTCGTGCGAACCGCGACGCCGGTGATCTGCAACGCGCCCAAGGACGACCCGCGCGGCGGCGGCGTGCCCCCCGGCCACCCCGAGCTGCGCGCCTTTCTGGGCCTGCCGCTGTTCCACGGCGGACAGCTGATCGGCATGGTGGGCCTGGCGAACGCGGCGCAGGGCTACGACGAGGCCTTGATCGTCGAGCTCGAGCCCATGCTGGTCACCTGCGCGAGCATGATCATCGCGCTGCGCACCGAGCAGGACCGCAAGCTCGCGCGTCGCGCCCTGGAGGAGAGCGAGCGCCATTTCCGCGAGCTCGCCAACAGCAAGTCGGCGCTGATCTGGACCTCCGACGCCGAGGGCGGGTGCAACTACTTCAACGACACCTGGCTGCAGTTCACCGGGCGCACGCTGGCGCAGTCCCAGGGCAGCGGCTGGGTGGCCGATGTGCACCCGGACGACGCCGACGGCTGCCTCGGCACCTGGCAGCAGGCCTTCGCGCGCCGCGAGCCCTTCCGCATGGAATACCGCCTGCGCCACGCCGACGGCGGCTACCGCTGGATCTCGGACGAGGGGAACCCGCGCCGCGACGCGGACGACGCCTTTGTCGGCTACATCGGATATTGCTACGACATCACCGAGCGCAAGCGCGGCGACCTCGCGCTCGATGCGCTCGCCGCGCGCTACGCGCGGCTTTCGGGCGAAGCCTTCCACGAGGCGGTGTGCCGGCACATCGTCGAGGCGCTCGATGTCGACATCGTCTTCGTCGGCCAGCTCTGCGCCGACGGCGCGCACATCGAGGTACGCGCGGGCTGGGGCGATGGCGGCTCGATGCGCCCGTTCCGCTACGCGCTCGCCGAGTCTCCCTGCGACGGCACGATCGGGCGGGGGGCCTGCATCTACCCGCGCGGGGTGCATGAACGCTTTCCGCGCGACCGCGAACTCGTGCGCATGGGGATCGAGGCCTATGCCGGCATGCCGCTGTTCGATCGCGAGGGGGACGTGCTCGGGCTGATCGTCGCGCTGCGTCGCCGTCCCTTCGACGACGACGCGGCGGTGCGCACCCTGCTCGAGATCTTCGACGACCGGGTGGCGGCCGAGCTGGTGCGCGAGCGCGCCGAGCGCGTGCTGACCGGGCGGATCGCGTTCGAGCGCCTCGTGGGGCGGATCTCGTCCGAGCTGATCCTGGCCGCGCCGGCCGAGCTGGACGGGCACCTCGACCAGGCCCTCGGCGAGCTCGGCCGCTTCGCCGAGGCCGATCGCGCCTATGTGTTCCAGGTCTCCGAGGACGGCTGCCAGCTCGACAACACCCACGAGTGGTGCGCCGAGGGCATCGAGCCGCAGATCGACAAGCTCCAGGGCTTGCCCTTCGACGATTCGCTGCTCTTCCTGCGCACCATCAAGCAGCTCGGGATCGTCGACTACCCCAGCGTCGCCGCGCTGCCGGCCGAGGCCGAGGCCGACCGCGTGCTGCTCGAGGCGCAGTCGATCCAGTCGGTGCTCGGGGTGCCCATGGTGGTGGACGGGCAGGTGCGCGGCATCATCGGGCTCGACGCGGTGTGCCGCGAGCGCACCTGGACCGACGAGGACAAGACCCTGATGACCCTGGTGGGCAACGCCTTCAGCGGGGTCATCGAGCGCAAGCGCGCGCACGGCGGGCTGAAGGCGAGCGAGGCGCGCTACCGCTCGGTGGTCGAGAGCGTGCGGGAGGTGATCTTCCAGCTCGACGGGGAGGGGCGCTGGACTTTCCTCAACAAGGCCTGGGCCGACATCACCGGCTACCCCCTGGAAGAAAGCCGCGGGCGTCACGTGCTGGCGCACGTGCATGCGGACGATCGCGAGCAGCACGGCGAGATGGTCGAGCAGGTGCTCGCCGGCGAGCTCGAGTCCTGCACCCACGCGGCGCGCTACCGCTGCGCGGGCGGTGGCTTCCGCTGGCTGGAGATGAGCGCGCGGCGCGCCTTCGATGCGCAGGGCGCGCCTGCGGGCCTGTCGGGGACGCTGACCGACATCACCCGGCAGAAGGAGCACGAGTCCCGCCTGGAGTACATCGCGCACTACGACGCGCTCACCGGGCTGCCCAACCGTGTCCTGCTCAGCGACCGCATGCAGCGCGGGATGGCGCAGGCGCGCCGACGCGGCCAGCAGCTCGCGCTCGCCTACATCGATCTCGACGGCTTCAAGGCGATCAACGACACCCTCGGCCACCAGGCCGGCGACCAACTGCTCGCGGTCGTGGCGGCGCGCATGAAGGCGGCGCTGCGCGAGGGCGATAGCATCTCGCGCCTGGGCGGCGACGAGTTCGTGGCGCTGCTGCTCGACCTGCCCGACGTCGAGGCCTGCGAGCTGCTCGTGCGCCGCCTGCTCGGCGCGGTCTCGCAGGCGGTTGCGCTCGCAGGGCAGGAGGTCAAGGTCTCGGCGAGCGTCGGCCTCACGCTGTATCCGCAGGCGGAGGAGGTCGACGCCGACCAGCTGCTGCGCCAGGCCGACCTCGCCATGTACCAGGCGAAGCTCGCGGGCAAGAATCGCTACCACCTCTTCGACACCGCGCACGACCGCTCCCAGCGCGGCCGCCACCAGACCCTGGCGGCGATCCGCGGCGCGCTGCGCGCGGGCGAGTTCCAGCTTCTGTACCAGCCCAAGGTGAACATGCGCAGCGGTGCGGTGGTGGGCGCCGAGGCGCTGATCCGCTGGCGGCATCCGCGCCAGGGCGAGCTCGAGCCGGCGGCCTTCCTGCCGGTGGTGGCCGACCACCCGCTCGCGGTCGAGGTCGGCGACTGGGTCATCGAGCAGGCGCTCGCGCAGGTCGTGGCCTGGCAACGCGAGGGATTGTTCCTGCCGGTGAGCGTGAATGTGGGCGCGCGCCACCTGCAGGCTGCGGATTTCATGCCGCGGCTGCAGGCTGCGCTCGCACGCCACCCCGAGC
This sequence comes from Thauera phenylacetica B4P, assembly GCF_000310225.1. Taxonomy (GTDB): domain Bacteria; phylum Pseudomonadota; class Gammaproteobacteria; order Burkholderiales; family Rhodocyclaceae; genus Thauera; species Thauera phenylacetica. The sequence goes on along the minus strand of NZ_AMXF01000007.1, from coordinate 8,710 downwards.
TGGGTCCGGGTGCGCTCGAGCTGGAGGTGCTGGAGACGAGTGCGCTGGAGAGCATCGCCCAGGTCACGCGCATCGTCGAGGCCTGCGCAGACATCGGCGTGTCCTTTGCGCTCGACGACTTCGGCACCGGGTACTCCTCGCTCGCCTACCTCAAGCGCCTGCCGGCGGCGCGCCTCAAGATCGACCAGCTGTTCGTGCGCGGCATGGTGGATGACGCCGAGGACCTCGCCATCCTGGAGGCGATCATGGGGCTGGCCCATGCCTTCAAGCGCGAGGTGATCGCGGAGGGCGTGGAGGAGGTCGAGCATGGCAGCCTGCTGCTGGAGCTCGGCTGCGAGGTGGCGCAGGGCTACGGGATCGCGCGCCCGATGCCGGCGGAGGAGATTCCGTCCTGGGCGGCGAGCTGGAGACCGCCCGTGGCGTGGCTGCGGGCACAGGGCTGAGTCCGCAGCCCGCGCCCTGCGCCCCGCCCCCCGAGATGCCGAGGGCGAGGGCGCTTCGGGAAGCGGCTCAGGCGACGACGACCGGGATCTTGCCGATCTTCGCCTGCCACTCCTGCGGGCCGGTGTTGTGCACGCTCGTGCCCTTGGCGTCGACCGCGACCGTCACCGGCATGTCCTGCACGGTGAACTCGTAGATCGCTTCCATGCCCAGGTCGGCGAAGCCGACCACCTTGGCTTCCTTGATCGCCTTCGACACCAGGTAGGCCGCACCGCCCACCGCCATCAGGTAGGCCGACTCGTTGTCCTTGATGGCCTCGATGGCGACCGGGCCGCGCTCGGACTTGCCGATCATCGAGATGAGGCCGGTCTTCTCCAGCATCATGCGGGTGAACTTGTCCATGCGCGTGGCGGTGGTGGGGCCGGCGGGGCCGACGACCTCGTCACGCACCGGGTCGACCGGGCCGACGTAGTAAATGACGCGGTTGGTGAAGTCGACCGGCAGCTTCTCGCCCTTCTCGAGCATGTCGGCGATGCGCTTGTGCGCGGCGTCGCGGCCGGTGAGCATCTTGCCGTTGAGGAGCAGGATCTGGCCCGGCTTCCAGGACGCGACCTCTTCGCGGGTCAATGTGTCGAGATTGACCCGGGTGGCGACGTTGGTGTCGGCCTTCCAGGTGACCTGCGGCCAGTCCTCGAGCTTGGGCGTCGGCAGGTGGGCGGGGCCCGAGCCGTCGAGGTGGAAGTGCACGTGGCGGGTGGCGGCGCAGTTGGGGATCATCGCGACCGGCAGCGAGGCGGCATGGGTCGGGTAGTCCATGATCTTGACATCGAGCACGGTGGTGAGGCCGCCCAGGCCTTGGGCGCCGATGCCGAGCGCGTTCACCTTGTCCATGAGCTCGAGGCGGAGTTCTTCGACGCGGGAGAGCGTGGCGCCCGAGGCGGCCTTCTCGCGCAGCTCGTGGATGTTGACCGGCTCCATCAGCGACTCCTTCGCCAGCAGCATCGCCTTCTCGGGCGTGCCGCCGATGCCGATGCCGAGGATGCCCGGCGGACACCAGCCGGCGCCCATGGTCGGCACGGTCTTGAGCACCCAGTCTACGATCGAGTCGGAGGGATTGAGCATGACCATCTTGGTCTTGTTCTCGGAGCCGCCGCCCTTGGCCGCGCAGATGACCTCGACGTCGTCGCCCGCGACGAGCTCGTAGTGCACCACCGCCGGGGTGTTGTCCTTGCTGTTCTGGCGCTTGCCGGCGGGGTCGAGCAGCACCGAGGCGCGCAGCTTGTTGTCGGGATGGTTGTAGGCGCGCCGCACGCCCTCGTCGATCATTCCCTGGACGCTCATCTTCGCGTCCCACTGCACGTTCATGCCCACCTTGAGGAAGACCACCGCGATGCCCGTGTCCTGGCAGATCGGGCGATGGCCTTCGGCGGCCATGCGCGAGTTGGTCAGGATCTGCGCGATCGCGTCCTTCGCGGCCGGGCTTTCCTCGCGCGCGTAGGCCTCGCCGAGCGCCTGGATGTAGTCGAGCGGGTGGTAGTAGCTGATGTACTGGAAGGCATCCGCGATCGACTGGATGAGGTCTTCCTGGCGAATGATCGTCATGGCGCTTGGTCTCCGGAATGACATGGGGGCAGAATGACGCGACCGGACCGGAAGGCCCGGAGTGGCGCCGGATTCTACCACCGGCCCCGCCGGCCGTCGCTGGCGGGGCGGTGTAAGTCCTGTGTAAGATAGCTGTTCTCTAATGCCGGCGTTTCGAACGGCATTAGAGTGCCCGGACGGGGATGGTCCGCAAGGGGGCACCGGCGTTCGGGCGAATCAAAGGCTGGGTTCAACCAGCCCACCCGCAACGGGTAGCTTCAACCATTTGAACAGTTGAGGAGAGGTGAGCATGTCCAACGAGCAACAAGTCCGCATTTACAACCCCTCGGAAGAGATGGTCAAGAACGCAGCCGTGTCCGGCATGGACGGTTATCGCGCGCTGTGCAAGGAGGCCGAGGACGACTACGAGGGTTACTGGGGCCGTCGCGCCAAGGAGTTGCTGGACTGGAAGGTGCCGTTCACCCAGGTCCTCGATCAGTCGAACGCGCCCTTCTTCAAGTGGTTCGCCGACGGCAAGCTCAACGTCTCCTACAACTGCCTCGACCGCAACGTCGCCAACGGCCTCGGCGACAAGGTCGCGCTGATCTTCGAAGCCGACAGCGGCGAAGTCACCAAGGTCACCTACAAGGACCTGCTCGCCCGCGTCAGCAAGTTCGCCAACGCCCTGCGCGGCATGGGCGTCAAGAAGGGCGATCGCGTCATCATCTACCTGCCGATGTCGATCGAAGGCGTGGTCGCGATGCAGGCCTGCGCCCGCATCGGCGCGACCCACTCGATCGTGTTCGGCGGCTTCTCCGCCCAGGCGCTGCGCGACCGCATCGAGGATGCGGCGGCGGTCGCCGTGATCACCTCCGACGGCCAGTTCCGCGGCGGCAAGGCGCTTCCGCTCAAGCCGATCGCCGACGAGGCGCTGTCGCTCGGCGGCTGCGATACCGTCAAGAACGTCATCGTCGTCAAGCGCACCGGCGCCGACGTCGCCATGGTCGCCGGCCGCGACAGCTGGTTCCACGACGTGGTCGCCACCCAGTCCGAGGTCTGCGAGCCGGAGTGGGTCGAGGCCGAGCATCCGCTGTTCGTGCTCTATACCTCGGGTTCCACCGGCAAGCCGAAGGGCGTGCAGCACTCGTCGGGCGGCTACCTGCTGCAGGCCGTGCTGTCGATGAAGTACACCTTCGACATCAAGGCCGACGACGTCTATTGGTGCACCGCCGACATCGGCTGGGTCACCGGCCACACCTACATCACCTACGGCCCGCTCGCCTGCGGCGCGACCGAGATCGTGTTCGAGGGCGTGCCCACCTACCCGGACGCCGGCCGCTTCTGGAAGATGATCCAGGACCACAAGGTCAGCATCTTCTACACCGCGCCGACCGCGATCCGTTCGCTGATCAAGGCGGCCGACAACAACCCGGCCGTGCATCCGAAGCAGTACGACCTGTCGTCGCTGCGCATCCTGGGGTCGGTCGGCGAGCCGATCAACCCGGCGGCCTGGGAGTGGTACTACGAGAACGTCGGCGGTGGCCGCTGCCCGATCGTGGATACCTTCTGGCAGACCGAGACCGGCGCGCACATGATCACCCCGATGCCGGGCGCCACGCCGATGGTTCCGGGTTCGTGCACGCTGCCCTTCCCGGGCATCATGGCCGCGGTGGTGGACGAGACCGGCACCGAGGTGCCCTGGGGCCAGGGTGGCATCCTGGTGGTTACCAAGCCGTGGCCCGCGATGATCCGCAACGTCTGGGGCGACCCCGACCGCTTCAAGAAGACCTACTACCCCGAGGACTTCAAGGGCAAGCTCTACCTCGCGGGCGACGGTGCCATCCGTGACGCCGAGACCGGCTATTTCACCATCACCGGCCGTATCGACGACGTGCTCAACGTCTCCGGTCACCGCATGGGCACGATGGAGATCGAGTCCGCCCTGGTCGCGCACGAGAAGGTGGCCGAGGCCGCCGTAGTCGGCCGTCCGGACGACCTGACCGGCGAGGCGATCGTGGCCTTCGTGGTGTTGAAGGGCGCGCGCCCCACCGGCGACGAAGCCGCCAAGATGATCAAGGAGCTGCAGAACTGGGTCGGTCACGAGATCGGGCCGATCGCCAAGCCGAAGGACATCCGCTTCGGTGAGAACCTGCCCAAGACCCGCTCCGGCAAGATCATGCGCCGCCTGCTGCGCCAGCTCGCCAAGGGCGAGGATGTCACGCAGGACACCTCGACGCTCGAGAACCCGCACATCCTCGAGCAGCTCAAGGGCTGATGCAGTGCAGGCCGGGTGCCCCGCACCCGGCCGCTCCTGAACGACAGGAGGAAGCCGGCCAGCGAGCCGGTGCCGGGGGAGACCGGGTACGCGCAAGGCGTGCCCCTGTTCGTGCGTCGCGCCGGCCCTGCCGCAAAGAGCAGGGCGGTGCTTCGCCATTTCGTTTGCCGTGGCTCGTTTCATGGGAGCGACAGGATGCGCAAGGGTCTGGCCGGGCAGCGGCTGGTGGCCGTGTTCATCGCCGGCCTCGTGTTGCTGAACTATCCCATTCTGTCCCTGTTCGACCGGCCGCAGACCGTCTTCGGGCTGCCGCTGCTCCACGTCTATCTATTCTCGGTGTGGCTGGCGCTGATCCTGGTCGTGGCCTGGATCGCCGAGCACGGGGCACGCTGATGCGGAGGTCGGGATGCTGCCGGGCTGGCTGATCGTCGGCGCTTCGTTCGCCTACCTGCTGCTGCTGTTCGCGGTGGCCTACTTCGGTGACCGGCGTGCGGATGCCGGGCGCTCGGTCATCGACAATCCCTGGGTGTTCAGTCTGTCGCTCGCGGTGTATTGCACCGCGTGGACGTATTTCGGCAGCGTCGGCCGCGCCGCCTCTGGCGGGCCGTGGTTCCTGCCCACCTACCTCGGGCCCACGCTGGGCCTGACCCTGGCATGGCTGGTCGTGCTCAAGATGATCCGCATCGCGCGCAGCTACCGGGTCACCTCGATCGCCGACTTCGTCGCCTCGCGCTACGGCAAGAGCCACCTGCTCGGCGGGCTGGTCACGCTGATCGCGGTGGTGGGCATCGTGCCCTACATCGCGCTGCAGCTGAAGGCGATCTCCAGCGGCTACGCGCTGCTGGTGGGCGAGCACGACACGCTGTTCCGCATCGAGAGCCAGGCGGGCTGGTGGCAGGACGGCACGCTCTACATCGCGCTCGCGCTCGCCGCCTTCACGGTGCTGTTCGGCACGCGCCACCTCGACACCACCGAGCGCCACGAGGGCATGGTGGCGGCGATCGCCTTCGAGTCGGTGGTCAAGCTGCTCGCCTTCCTCGCGGTCGGCATCTACGTCACCTACTGGCTCTACGACGGCTTCGGCGACCTCTACGCGCGCGCCTCGGCGGTGCCGGAACTGCAGCGTCTGCTCGCCTTCGACGGCGCCGGCCGGCTCGGCTACGGCGGCTGGTTCGCCCACGTGCTGCTGGCGATGCTGTCGATCATCTTCCTGCCGCGGCAGTTCCAGATCGCGGTGGTGGAGAACGTCAACGAGCAGCACCTGCGCCGCGCTACCTGGGTCTTCCCCGCCTACCTGCTGGCGATCAACATCTTCGTGATCCCGGTCGCCATCGGCGGCCTGCTGCATTTCGGCAGCGGTACGGTGGATCCGGACACCTTCGTGCTGACCCTGCCGCTCGCGCACGGGCAGAACGCGCTCGCCCTGCTCGTGTTCATCGGCGGCTTGTCGGCGGCCACCGGCATGGTCATCGTGGAGGCCATCGCGCTGTCCACGATGGTGTGCAACGACCTCGTGATGCCGATGCTGCTGCGCAGCCGCCGCCTCGACCTCGCGCGCGAGCGCGACCTCACCGGCCTGCTGCTCGGGATCCGCCGCGGCGCGATCGTGGTGTTGCTGCTGCTCGGCTACCTCTACTTCCGCCTCGCCGGCGAGGCCTACGCGCTGGTCAGCATCGGCCTCATCAGCTTCGCCGCGGTGGCGCAGTTCGCCCCGGTGGTCATCGGCGGCATGTACTGGCGCGGCGGCACGCGCGAGGGCGCGCTCGCCGGCCTGCTCGCTGGCTTCGCGGTGTGGGTCTATACGCTGCTGCTGCCCTCCTTTGCCAAGTCGGGCTGGCTCGATCCGGGCTTCCTCGAGCACGGCGTGCTCGGCCTCGGCTGGCTCAAGCCCGAGCAGCTCTTCGGCCTCACCGGCCTGGACAACATCAGCCACGCGCTGTTCTGGAGCCTGCTCGCCAACATCGGCTGCTACGTCGGGGTGTCGATGCTGCGCGTGCCGACCGGGCCCGAGGCGACCCAGGGTGCGCTCTTCGTGGACGTGTTCCGGCGCGGCGACGCGCCGCCGGCGAGCTTCTGGCGCACCGGCGCCGAGGCCGGCGAGCTGGTGCCGCTGGTGGCGCGCTTCCTCGGCCAGCGCCGCACCGAGGAGGCCTTCGGCGCCTACGCGCGCTCGCACGGCCTGCAGCAGGTCTCCGAACTCAAGGCCGACCCCGAGCTGGTGCACTTCGCCGAGACCCTGCTCGCCGGCGCCATCGGCAGCGCCTCGGCGCGGGTGATGGTGTCGACCGTGGTGCAGGCGGAGCCGCTCGGCCTCGGCGAGGTCATGGACATCCTCGACGAGGCCTCGCAGGTGCGCGCCTACTCGCACAAGCTCGAGGAGAAGTCGCGCGCGCTCGAGGCCGCCACCGCCGAGCTGCGCGCCGCCAACGAGCAGCTGAAGGAGCTCGACCGCCTCAAGGACGACTTCATGTCCTCGGTGACGCACGAGCTGCGCACGCCGCTGACCTCGATCCGCGCGCTCTCCGAGATGATGCTCGACGACCCCGACATCGACGTCGAGGACCGCCAGCGCTTCCTCGGCATCATCGTGTCCGAGACGGTGCGCCTGTCGCGCCTGGTGAACCAGGTGCTCGACATGGCCAAGATCGAATCCGGCCACGCCGAGTGGCACAACACCGACATCGACCTGTGCGAGCTCGTGCGCCACTCCGGCGACGCCACCCTGCAGCTCTTCCGCGACCGCGGCGCCGAGCTGCACCTGCACCTGCCGGAGTCGGTGCCGACCCTGCGCGCCGACCACGACCGCCTGCTGCAGGTGATGCTCAACCTGCTGTCGAACGCGGCGAAGTTCGTGCCCACGGGCAGCGGGCGGGTGGATGTGACGCTGAGCTGCGACGGCGAGCGCTTCCGCGTCGCGGTCAAGGACAACGGGCCGGGGATCGAGCCCGCGCAGCAGCCGGTGGTGTTCGAGAAGTTCCGCCAGGGCGGCGACGAGCGCTCGCGGCCGCAGGGGACCGGCCTCGGGCTGCCGATCAGCCGCCAGATCGTCGAGCACTTCGGCGGCCGGCTGTGGCTGGAGTCGGTGCCCGGCGAGGGCGCGACCTTCTCCTTCGAGCTGCCGCTGAAGTCGGCGGCAGGCGAGGGATGACATAGAATATCGGGCGGGGAGGAGACGTGATGGACAAGAAAGTACTGATTGCCGACGACGAACAGAACATCGTCATTTCGCTGGAGTTCCTCATGAAGCGCGAGGGCTACCAGGTGGAGGTGGCCAACGACGGCGAGGAGGCCGTGCGCCGGATCCGCGCGTCGCGGCCCGACCTGGTGCTGCTCGACGTGATGATGCCGAAGAAGAGCGGCTTCGAGGTCTGCCAGGAGATCCGCTCCGATCCCGAGATGGCGGGCGTGCGCATCCTGATGCTGACCGCCAAGGGCCGCGACACCGAGGTCGCCAAGGGCCTCGCGCTCGGCGCCGACGCCTACATGACCAAGCCCTTCTCCACCCGCGAGCTGGTGGACAAGGTGCGCAACCTGCTGGAGCAGTGAACCATGCAGGCACGTGCGCGATTCATGCTCGCAGTCGTCGTGCTGTTCCTGCTGATGACCGGACCCTTCCTGCTCACCGCGCTGATCGTCTGGCTCGAGACCGAGGGCGAGGCGCGCGACCTGCTGGTGCGGGTGCTGTCGCCGCACCTCACGCTCGGCACCCTGCTCACCGCGATGGGCTTCGCCGCCGGCGTGGGCGTGGTGCGGGTGCTGTTCCGCCAGTACGTCCAGGGTCTGCTGCGCATGTCGGAGAACCTGCGCCTGATGCTGGGCGCCAACCGCGGCTTCCGCGTGCAGCCCGAGGGGCCGCCCGAGGTGCAGCGCCTCGCGCTCGCCACCAACGAGCTCGCCAGCCAGCGCGACGCGCTGCTGCAGGACGTGGAGGCGCAGATCGCGCGCGCCAAAGCCTCGGTGGAGCTCGAGAAGGATCGCCTTGCCGCGCTGATGTCCGAGCTCACCCAGAGCGTGGTGGTGTGCAACCTCGACGGCCGCGTGCTGCTCTACAACAACCGCGCGCGCGCGCAGTTCCGCGCGCTCTCCGAGGCGCCCGGCGTGGCCGGCGGCGGTGAGCTGATCGGCCTCGGGCGCTCGATCTACGGTGTCTTCGAGCGCAACCTGATCGCGCATGCGCTCGACACCATCCAGCAGCGCCTGCGCCGCGGCGCCACCCAGGCCCAGGCCAACTTCGTCACCACCACCCGTGCCGGCCAGCTGCTGCGCGTGCAGATGGCGCCGGTGCTGTCGCTGGCGGCGCCCGCGCTGGCGGCCGCGGCGGAGAGCGAGGTCGTGGGTGAGGCCGTGGGCGGGGAGGGCGCCGCGCCGCAGGGCGAGGCGGACGCGGTCGGCCCGGCGGGCGAGTTGCCGCCC
>NZ_AMXF01000006.1 GCF_000310225.1 Thauera phenylacetica B4P | reverse complement strand
CGCGCCGCCACCAACGCCCGCAAACGCAAATCCGCACGGAGTCCCGCATGAAGACCGACCACCCGCCGTCCGGGCTGCTGCGCGCCCTGGACCTGCTCATCGACGCAGACTGGACGCCCGAGCAGGCCCGGGCCGTGATCGAGCTGCTCGACGATCTGCGCGAGCGCATCTGGGCGCACTACGAGCTCGCCCTGTTCGAGCACTACCGCCAGGACCGCCTCACGCAGGCCGAGCTGCCGTTCGACGATCCGTCGTTCTGATCGAGCCCCGCCCCCCAGCACAACGAGGGCCGACGCGCGCGGCCCTCGTGCCGTTTACGGCGCCGCCGGCGCCCACTCGACGACGCCGTTTAACGACGCCAGATTTGTGCGGAATCAGGGAGCCGGCAACAGTCATATCTGGCCGAGGCTACCGGAATCCACATTGGTCGACAGCATGGGCTACGCAAAGGGCGAGAAGAGGGTTACCAACAAGGGCTTGAGGATGGCTACCAGCAAGGTCGGCAGGATGGATATGACGCTGGTTGGAACGAAGCCACTGCGGCGGGGAATCAGCAGATTCTCAAGCAAATGGAGTACACACGCGAGCATGTCGCAGGCAGGGAAACGCTGCAAGCCCAAGTTGTGGAGCAGATTGACCTAAACGCCCGACTCCATGCACGGGTCAAGCAGTTGGAGCAAGAGAACGCTGAAATGATGTCTGCGGCCAAGCAGGTCGTTGCCGAGGACAAAGCCCTGATCCAGCAATTGCAGCAGCAACTCGCGATATCCGAAGCAAAAGCTCGCGAGCGAGCAGAGCAATATGCCAATCAGCTTTGGCAGTACAATCGCTGCTTGACCGTACTGAACGCGGCGCGAGGTGTTCTCGACGAGCTTACAGAGGATGCTTCCCCTCATGCCGCCCATGTACGGCAACTGTTTGCGGAAAAATATGCTCAGCAGGTCAGCAAAGCGCTGGAATCCGGCGGCATCAAGCTCCCTCCGGACGCAGATGAAGAGTTCGCCAGAACCCTGCCCAAAACCCTCGCATTCATCGTGCGCATGTTGGAACGGGATTGATGGACTTTGTGGAAGCGACCTGTGGCTGAGCACAGAAACTCGCCCGGCCTTGACGGAAGGTGGATCAGGTTATATATTTGTATAACTTAAACAGTGGAGGCACATCATGCACACAACCAGTCTTCGCAAGGTCGGCGGTTCGGTCATGCTGGCTGTACCGCCCGCCATTCTTGATTTGTTGCATCTGCAAGCCGGAGCCACGGTCGGCGTAGCCGTTGATGACGGGCGTCTGGTGGTCGAGCCGCAGCGTCCCCGTTACACGCTGGATGAGCTGCTGGCGAAATGTGATGCTTCAGCCGAGGAAGGAGCCGAGGATCGCGCCTGGCTCGATGACAAGCCAGTCGGCAGCGAGTTGCTGTAATGGAGCGCGGCGATATCTACTTGGTGTCGCTGGACCCGACATCGGGCCACGAGCAACAGGGAACCCGCCCCGTGCTGGTCGTGTCGCCAACACCTTTCAATCGCCTGACGAAAACGCCGATCGTGTTGCCGATCACCAGCGGCGGCAACTTTGCGCGCACGGCGGGTTTTGCCGTCCCGCTCATGGGAGCCGGGACCGCCACCACGGGAGTCGTTCGCTGCGATCAACCCCGTGCGCTTGACCTACATTCCCGGCGTGGTCGAAAACTGGAAAGCGTTCCATCCGACATCATGGAAGAGGTGCTGGCACGGCTGGCACCTCTCTTCGAGTGAGCTTGCAGGGGAAGGGATGCATGAGCCGGCACCATCGAAAGCAACGCCCTCCCTTCAGCTCTTTGCCACGGCATAAGCGAAGCGATGAGGTCATCCGCCTCAAAGGCAAGATGCGTCGCGACGCCGCCGAATATGGCGGGCGATTCACCAGTCACCTTGTGCTAAACGAGCCGGGCCGCCCCGATCTGTACAACCAATGGTTCGACTTTTACTTCCCCGGCATGGGTCGGTTCACGATCTGGAACGCCGAGATCGTAACGGCACGGCAAGCGTTCTGGGATGCCGCGCACAACGAGGCGTCCTCGCGGGCCTACGCAGCACTGGGAGACGCCGACCTGGACAGGGAATCAAAGCTGGATTTCGAGCCAGCCGATGTCTCGCGCACGGGGAAGGTTCTCACCTATCGGCTGGTGAAGCGAGAACCTGTTCGGTACGTACAGTTCGACGGACGGACACTCTCCGAGCAGATCGACCTGCTGGAAACAGCCATCATTCGCGACGAGCCGCCTGTGATCTACGAATCGTTCAAGCTCGACTGGAGCTACGCCTACGGGATTGGCCTTCGTATCGTCCAGGATGTGGAGGTCATCAATCAAGCAGCTATCGAAGCTGCGATTGACCGCTTCCTCGCGATTGGAGAAACCGACTGGGTGTCGTCCGAGGCGGTGCCGCGTGATCACCTGCCATTGGTGCGTGAGCAAGAGGCACTGGCAAGCGTTGACTACCCTTCTGCCCAACTTGGGATGCCAGTTCGATGAAGCCGAAGAAAAAGCCGCTGTTGCCTGTGGACATCAAGTTGCCCGAGCGCGTCTTGCTTGAGGATGGCGTCATGTTTGCCACCCTGCGGACACTCGATGAGCTTGAGCAATTCTGGGAAGAGCACAAGGGCCAATTCGAACTTGCCTGCGAGGGCAAAGGCGTAACCAGCGGACAGACCTTCTTGCGCGAATACGAATGGGTGTTCGGCACGTCGAAGTCTGCCGTCGTGCGAACCGTTATGCGGTGGGGACGGTCGGGCATCGGTTGTGACTTTTACGACTGGGCGAAACACGATCCCAGAATGCACGAATGCTTCTTCCATGACCGTGATGCCTACCGTGACTCACGGATTGAACGGGGTAAATGGTCGGACAAGGATGAGGCCGAGTATCTTGCCGACTGCGCCCGCCGCACGCCTGAGACCTATCGCGGATGGTGGCGCTTTTGCGATCTGCCCAATGGATACGACCCTGACGGCTGGTTCAATCCGGGCATCGACCACGAAGAGCTGTTTGATCCGAACATGGCTCTTGCCGAGGTCGCGGAAAAACTGCATGAGCAGACCTTCGATGACTGGAAGCAGCATGGTGTCTGGGAGGAAATCGAGGCTCACGACAGGGCAAGCATCGACGAGACGATCCGCTATTGGCGGAACGAGCAAGCGGCAGGCGAAAGCTTCTACGGCGATGAAAACGAGGCCGCAAGTGTTTCATGACGATGAAAGCCACGTTGCAAGCCGCCATCTCCTCTGGGCAAATCAACTCGAAGCAAGAACTGCTTGAGCGTGCAGAAGCTCTCGGCCTGACGGTGACAAGGAATGGGCGTGATTACATCGGGTTGCTTGGGCCTGATGGGAAGCGGTTCCGGATTCGTTTCGCGTTTGCCGGCGGCGCATTTCCTACAAGGCCGGAATGTTCGATTGACACGGGCGCCGTCCCGGTCATCCGTTCACGCGGATACTGGATTTACGCGCTGACGGCGCATAGCCGGAATGGCGAGCGAAAAGCCTGCTACATCGGGCAGACGGTCAATCTCAAACGTCGATTTCGCGAGCATCTGCGTCGGCATCGCCCCGGCCATGCCTCGTTCGCTCTCTTCGAGTGGGCCGTTCGCGAACAGGCCGAGGTTCGTGCGACCGTTCTCTCATGGGTTGATGGCGACCAGAGTTATGCATCCCGATTTGAGGGCTACTGGCTGAGATTGGCGGTTGAGGCGGGCTTCGAGGCTCCCGATGCCCATAACTGGGGACGGTTGCCGCAGCCAGAAAACCCTACAGGCCAGCCGAATCGCTGGCCTGCAATGGAAGTCTTTGCCGCGTCTCTCCCCCTGCTGGAACTGGTCGAGCGTGGCATCACGCCTGTCGAGTTGTTTGTTGCCAGTCGAACTCCGTTGTGATCGAAGACGAAGGAAGGAAAGCATGATCGGATGGTGGATCGTCATTGCCGCCCAGACGCCCGAGGAGCGGGATACAGGCATTGGTCGAAGGGATGCGGTGCTGGCGAACTGGGAAACCAGTGTCGGCGGAAATGGCTGGGTGCAGCGGCTGGTTGATGAAGGCAAGGCGGTACAACTGCTGTCGGGAGGCTATCCCAACCGTTACACGGCCAAGGCCAGTGATGTCCTGCCGATCATCGAGAACGGCCCGCCAGCGCGCAACGATCCTGCCGTCATCGGCGACGACCATGTGATGCCCGCCAACCGGGCTCGCGACGTCATCTTGCATCACGGCAAGATCGCCGCCTGTCCGCCCGACAAGGTGCTGACCATCGAAGTCTGGGATCTGTCCTGACACCACTTTCATTCATATTCACCAACAAGAACAGGGAGTTCATGCCTATGTCAAAACAGCTTGCCATCCTCGCCGTACTCGGCACCGTCACGCTCGCCGCCTGCGGTAGCAAAACCGACGTCAACGAAAAGAACTTCGGTGCGGCGCTGAGCCAGTATTTCGAGAAGAAGGGACAGTTGTGCCTCAATCAGTACCGTGACTTCCCGGTGACGGTCACCGAAATGGACATGCGTCTTCAGAAGACCATGCAAAGCGGCACAGCCAATCAGATGACCGCGCTTGAGGCTGCCGCGCTGGTGAAGTGCGAAGCTGCGGACAAGGGACAGCGTTGTTCGCTGACCGATGCCGCCAAACCCTTTGTCCGGGAGAAGGAGGCGACCAGTTGGGGGTTGAACGGTTCCCAGAAGGTGACCCAGACCGATCTGTGCTGGGGACAGAAGAGCCTCGACAAGGTGGTGAAGTGGGAAGGCCCGATGAAGCTCGGCGACTACCAGGAGGCAGGCATCACCTACACCTATAAGGTCAACAACCTTGCCGACTGGGCCAAGAAGCCCGAGGTGCAAGCCGCTTTCCCGGCGGTCAAGAGCATTCTCGATGGTGTTGGCAACAAGGAATCCAAGCATGCCGTCAAGCTGACCAGCCAAGGCTGGGAAGCAAAGGGTCTGGATTGACGGAGGGTGTATGGCACGGATCGACCTCAATGTGCCCTTCGCGCAGAAGGATGACGCCAAGCGGCTGGGTGCGAGATGGGACGGCGACCGCAAGGTCTGGTACGTGCCGGACGGCGTAAACCCCGGCGCCTTCGGGCGCTGGTTGCCCGCCCTACCCGACATCAATGTGCGGGCCAGCAACTACTTCATTGCCCAGTCCGAGACGCACTGCTGGAAGTGTCGCGAGCTGACGCAAGTCTTTGGCTTCATCTTGCCCTCTGGGCACGAAGCACTCGAACCCGACGACGAGGAGGACGATAGAGACGTGTGGTATCGGCACGATGAGCCGACCATTCTGAACTACGTTACCGAGCTACTGCCTGCCGTGGCCAACCGGATCAAGACCATGACGCGGCACTACCGTGTCGATTTCAGCAAGACCACGGGCAGCTCGTACTGGATGAACCACTGCGAGGCGTGCGGAATGAAACAAGGCGACTTTGAGCTGTTCTGCGAGCCGGACGGAGCCTTTTTTCCGATGGACGAGCAGGCGGCCTCCCAGATCGTGCTCCAGACCTTTTCTGAGCCGTTTGGCGGATGCGCCGACACCTCCTACGGCGATCACCTTTTCGATAGCATGCGCCGGACCTGATTTCGTGCGCCAAGGACCCTTATGATCTCAAGCAATTACGCAACTGAATGGGCTGCCGCCGTTGAGCGTACCAAACGCTTCGGCCTCGATGTTCCAAGTCACGAGGTGCAGCTCACGAAGCAGTATCTGACTGACGAGCGGCAACCCGAATTCCCTTATGTGGTACAGCGTGGCCTCGGTGATCTCGATTTCTCTGACGTAGTGGCCCAGTGCATGGCCATCCACTACCGGCTCGCGCCAGTGATACAGGAATGGCTCGGCTGTCCGGTGCTTTACACCCTCGGCTGGATCGACGACGGCACCGACACGGGGATGTTCAAGTTCGACGATGACTTCATTGCCGATAAGCTCAAGAACGGTCATGCAGGCGGCACAGTGAACCTCCATGCTTGGCTGACGCTTCCGAGCATGGAGGTGATCGACATGGCGCTAGCTACCACCATTGCCGTGATCAATAAGATACCGGAGGGTTATGGCCGTGTTCTTGCTCGGCCTGCCGATGGCCTGGATGGTATGGCTTACAAGCCTATGCTGGTTGGCCCAGACTTCTTGCGCGAGACTGGATTATTGGTGGAGTGGGGCGTATACACGCTGTGATCTGTATGTTGTCGGCGTATCGGAGGCGGACAATCATCCCGGCCAGTCGGCAGACGTTGGCCCCTGCGTCGTGATCACTGGGCGTATCGCCCGGAGTGATGGCGATCTGGCGGCATCGCTCCAGTATCGCCCGTTCGGTGTCGCGCCCCTTGCTCACAGCAACTCCGCGTCAAGGTCAATCACCACGGCCTTGAATGGCTCTCCGACCGTGTTTTCGTCCGGCAACTCGCGGTATTGGCCTATGGGCGTAAATGACCAGTTGCGGTGGTGCTGCGCCACATCGGCTATCCGGACGACGCGGGCATAGTCGATACCGCCCTCGCTCACCGTGAGCATCACCGGCAGGTCTGGCGGCAAGGGATGCAGCTTGGCGATCAGATCGGCGACGCTCATAGGGGCACCGTTGTTTTCGGTGCCCAGTTCGCCAGCCCACCCGGCCGCCCGAGTTCGACAGTTACGCTCGCAAGTGCTTGTTTTTGCTAGAGCGCACTTTCAAAAATGCCACTACAACAGCGCCAACTGCTCCGGCGCCGCTGGTTTTTCGATTCCTAATGCATGAAACACCTCGTTCTGTTCCGTGCTGAGCGTCGACACCCCGACCACCGGCTCGCCGCCGTTCAGGCGCACGCGGTGATGCTGGATGCGCTGTAGTTGCTCGAGCGCCCGCTCGGGCGTGTAGCCCGCGTCCGCCGCCTTGAGTCGGCTGCGCATCACCCGATGCAGGATCAGCGCCATGAAGCAGATCGACGCGTGGGCGCGAATCCGCTCGGGCAGGCGGTGATACACCGGGCCAATCTCGATCTCGGACTTGAGCACCTTGAAGCCGCGCTCGATGTCGGCGAGCGACTTGTAGCGCTGAAGCACGTTCTGCGCGGCGAGCCCCTCGGCGTTGGTCACCAGCAGCAGCTTGCCGTCCATCATTTCGGCAAGACGCTTCGCCTTGTCGTCGATGTGGTAGCTGAAGAGCTCCTCGCCCAGATCCACCTTGATGATGCGCGACAGGTGCGCTTCGCTGACCGCATGGTAGAAGCGCGCCTTGGCGCCGCTGTCCGAGAGCTTGCGCCCCCGGTGCTTCACGCCTTCGTCCTGTTCGGTGAGCTTGCCGCTCCATTGGTCTGCCTGGCGGGTCAGCGCGTCGATGCGCTCGTTGCGCTGCTGGGTCTTCGTGGCGGCCGTCACCGGGTCGTGCGCGACCACCAGCCGCAGCCCGTTCCAGGGCTGCTCCGAGATCACTTCCTGGGTGGCGGTGGCGCACTGCTGTTCGTGGAAGGGTTCGAGCAGCTCGATGAACTCGTTGTATCGGCGGCCAGGCACCGCGACGATGAATTCGAGCGGCTTGCCGCTGGCCAGGCGCACGGCTTTCAGCGCCTCCAGATTGTCCAGGCTGAGCAGCCCCCGGTCAGCGACCAGCACCAGGCGCTGCACCGACGGGAAGCGCTCGAGCACCTTGGAGAGCGTAGGCAACAGGGTCCGGGTCTCGGCCGTGTTGCCGTCGAACACCTCGTGGTAGATCGGTAGCCCCTCGGCGGTCTGCACCATGCCGAGCATGAACTGGCGGGCGATCAGTCCCTCCTTGGCCATGCCGTACTGGCGCACGTCGCCGGGCTGCTGGCTGAGTCCTTCGCTACGGATCGTGGTGAGGTCGTAGAACACCACCGACAGATCATGGTCGATCAGGGGGCGCAGCAGCCCGGCGATCACCGCATCGACCTCGTCCTGGTGGTCCATCAGGGCATCGAGACTGCGCAGCAACTGCTGGTGCGTGACCGCCTTCGGCCCGAAGTCGGGCAGCGCCACCGTCTGTACCCAGCGCAGCACGCCGAGCTTGGATTCGGGGTCGCACAGGCGGTTGAGCACCATCAGACGGATCAGCGCTTCCACGTCCGTGGTGCGGCGCGTGCGGCGAAACACCCGGCGCAGCCCGGAGAAGCCCAGCGACCGCCACAACTCCGTGAGTGCCCACACGTTACCGAGTGCCCGCGCGGACTCGAACGACACCGTCGGCGCCGGCGGCTTGGCGCCCATTGGTTCGCGGCCGGTGATCTTCAACAGACCGTTAATCACCGCGTCGAGCGAACCATCGACCTGCTCGGCGCGGCCGAGCGTGGCGACGGTGCGCTTCTTCACCCGTCCCGCCTCGTCACGATAGGACTCGACGAGCTGGACGTAGCGGCGGCCTCCGGAGGTGGTGAGCTTGACGTGCATGCCGCCACTCTACCCAGGCACAAAGCCTCGTCAAGTTTGAAGGTGACTGTTACAAACGTGCCACCACAGCACTTTTGCGATCATGGCCTTCAAACCCGCGCCAGCGCTGAAGGCACTTTCCGAAAAGGGGCGAAAATCGGGGTTAAGTGTCGAACCCCGGCGGCCGCTGTCACGTCGTTCATCTCTTCAATCGTCACCGGCTTTTCCGGTTTCACGCTACCTTCGATGACGTGGAAAAAATCGTCGATGGTGCCGCTTGGTTCCCCGCCAGCAGGGATTTGTTTGTGTTTCATCGCGGCTTCGTTTGCCCCGCTCTCTGCCCCCAACTGTCGATCCATCGCAAGGCAGACCCAGCGCACAAATTCCTCCCAGCCTTCCCGCGTGATGACGTCGCGGCCATCATGAGTAAAAAAATAACGATCTCGGTTGGTTGTCGGCCATGTCCAACGCAGGAGCCGCGTCCGCAGCTCGAACGGAACGTAATCCACATACACGCCGTCCCGGTCGCCGAATTCCTTGAAGTAGTCCGGTCTCAAAAACAGGAATTGCAGGCTGTTAAGTTTGTCGATTGCCATATTTACCACCTATCCGCCCAGCAGTTCCCGTAGTGCCGCCTCTGCCGCGTCATCAAGACCGACATACCAAGTGCAGGCGATCAGGCGGTCGCGGTGCTGCTGGAACTGCCACGCGGCATCGTCCAAAGCCAGCCACGGCTCATGCTCGCGCTCGGCGTGCCTTAACCAGTCGAGGATTTCACCCTCGCGCCGGGCTGGCAGGTATTTGCCATCAATGCGCGGGGTGATTGGTGTTGCTCCGACGATCCGGGCAGCAATGTCGGGCGAAAACCGCGCCCGCAGGTCATCGAGCGGGAACTGCTCGCGCCATGTCGAGCTGATGACGATCTCCACTTCTGGATGATCGCGCATGACGGCCTCGAAGCGTGGCAGGTGGCAGAACACTACGTCTGCCGGAGTAGCCTGCCCGTCATATTCCGGGTGCAGCACACCGTCGAAGTCGAGAAACAGGATCATTTTTCCCCCAGCAAGCCAGAGAGGCGGGCAACCACGGACGGATCAGACAGGCCGGTTTCCGGGTTGGTCTGCACCAAGCGGGCGGGTTCATCCCAGCCTTTGGCATCGTCATCAACGGCCACCCAGCGGCGTAGTTGAGTGTGGTCACCCGATTTGATGTTCCGATGATCACGTAGCGCGATGGCGTGCAGAGGCACGCCGTCGAACGGAAACGCCGCCCGGTGATACTGAGGGGCGGCGTTTGTACTTGAAGACGGCTCAGAACGGTGGGTCGTCAGGGTAGGCCGAGCGGAACAGGTCAGGCTGGACAAAGTCGGGTGCGACGAGGTGCTCGCGCGATCGCTCGTGGTAGTAGCGCTCGATCTGGCCGAGGTAGTGGGACTCGAAGAGCATGACGAAGTCGTGAAGCACGCTCTGGAGGGCCACGGCCGCCTCATCGGGCAGTTCGGGCCACGACAGCGGTGCGCGCGGGGATGGGTTGTGCATGATGGGACTCCTGTGGGCGGTCAGCGCCGGGCCGACGCACGGCGTGGGGCGACGGTCTCGGGCGGGGCAAAGACGTCGAGGTAGAGCTTCTCGTCGAGCTGAGGCAGGTCGCGGTGGGCGGCCACAGCGAGCAGCTCGGCGGCCATCGTGGTGAGGATGCGGTAGTTGCCGACGGCGTGATCACACAGGGTGTGCATGAGGGCGGCGCTCATCAGGCTGGCGTTGCCCGCCGCGCTGGTGAGGTGCTGCAGGCAGGCGAGCAGTTCCTCGCGACTGGCCGCCTCGGTGGCGAGCCGGGTGCGGATGCGCGAACCGAGCGGGATGAGCTCCTCGCGGCGCAGCTTCTCGGGCAGGCGCGCGTCGCCGGCGAGCACCACGCACAGGAGCGACTGCGAATCGAACTTCGCGCTGGCCATCAGGCGCAGCTCCGAGAGCACCGCTGGGCTCATCTCCTGGGCCTCGTCGATGAGCAGCACCGGGCGGCGGCGGGTCGATTCCAGATGGGCGAACCACGCCTCGCGCAGCGCCTTGAAGCCGCCCCAGCGGTTGTGCGGGCGCAGCGGCACGCCAAAGAGATCGCCCATCTCGCGATAGAAGTCCGCGAGGTTGCTCTGCGGATGGGTGATCGCCCCGACGGTGAGATCGGGCAGCCGCGCCAGGCGCTCGGCCAGCAGACGCAGCGCCACGCTTTTGCCGGTGCCCGGGTCACCGTGGATCATCGCGAAGCCACCCTCGCCGATCAGCCCCTGCTCGATACGCCAGCAGAAGTGCTCGAGGCGCGCGGGCACATGGATCGCCTCGGTGGGCACCTCGGTCGTGAAGGGGTGCCACTTGAGCCCGTAGAGGGCGAGCAGTTTGGTGTTCATGCGAGGTCCTGTTCGGCGGGGGAAGTGGGGACAGGCAGATAGGCCGGTGGCAAGCCGGTGGCGGCGTAGTCGGCGAGCAACTGGGTGAGCAGTGGCGCCATGCCCGCCGGCGGCAGCGGCGACAGATCGACCACGCTCGGTGCGCGCGGCCGGCGCGCCCGCTCGGCATTGGCGGACTTGTCGAGCGGGGTGATCGGGCACAGCACGGCGCCGGTGTGCGGATCGACGAGATCGACCCGGGTCAGGTCCCAGCGCGCGTAGCGCAGGTGCACCACGGCCATCGCGTGGTAGCGCGACGGGATCTCGAAGCGTTGCCCGTGCAGGGTCACGGTGCCGTCGGCGCGCCGCTGGCGTCGTGGCGCCTCGATGCGGAACGCGTCGGCGAGCACCGTGGGTGTGGGACAGTCGCGGCGCACGTTGGGGCCGGCCAGATAGCGCGCGAGCGGTGTGGCGCCGATCTCGCTGTGCCCGGTGCGGTGATACTCCTGCTCGACCCAGGCCTGGGTCGCCTGATTGAGCAGTTCCAGCGTGAGCGCCGGCTCGCCCTCGAGCATGGGCATCAGCCGCCCCTCGACGCGGCCCCAGAAGGACTCCTGCTTGGCGTTCTGGTAGGGCGAGTACGGCAGCGTCGTCTGGTGCAGTACCCCCAGGCGGTTCAGGCCCGACACCGTCTCGTCGGCGAGCATAGCCGCGCCGTTGTCGGTCATCAGCGCACGCGGCAGCCCACGCTTCATGAAGGCCTGGGACAGACCATGGACCAGGCTCTGCGCGCTCTCGTCCAGGTACCACTGCAGGTGGCAGACCAGGCGCGAGCGGTCGTCCAGGATGCCCAGCAGGAAGGGCTTCTCCCAGGTGCCCGCGCGGGTGAGCACGCGACGCGCGCCGTGGTGGAAGTCCAGGTGCCACAGCGCCGAGACATGGTCGAGCTCGAAGCTGCGCACCTCGCGGTGCTCGAGCCGGTCGCGCGCGAGCACCGCGCCCGCGCTCGTGCGCTTGGGTGCCGCCTGGCGGAACATCCCCTGGGCCTTGAGGTAGCGGCGTACCGTCGGGTAGGACGGCACGCTCAGCCCAGTGCCGGCGAGTGCTGCGCGCAGATTGTCCACGTGCAGTTGCGCGGTCCAGCCCGGGTGCTCGCGGTACTGCTGCACCAGGGTGTCGATGACGCCCGGCGAAAGACTCGCGAAGCGGCCTCGGGGGCGTGGCCGGTCGCGCAGCGCCGCGATCGGGTCGGCGGCGCTGCGCGCGGCGTAGTACCAGCGCTCGATCGTCGACAGCCCGAAGCGTACGTCCTGGCCGCTGATGGGATGGCGCCAGGTGCGGGCGGCGAGCGTGGCCAGCGCATCGTGCACCTCGCCCGGCGCGGGCGGTGCGGCCAGCAAGGGGCCGATGATCGAGAAGCGCAGCCGCGCCCATCGATCGCGTTGCGGGGGATCGGTCGGTGTGTTCAAGAGGACTCCCGGTTCGGGCGCACCGGGGTGGTGGCGCCACTGGGAGTGCAGGCTACGAAGCCTCGGCGTCGGTGGCGATCTGCATCCTCTGCGGGAACTCAGCGCCCCTCGGGCAGCGTGACCGCGCGCACCGTGAGCGGCGCCAGAAAGCGCAGCAGCCGCTGCAGCGCCTCGGTGGCCTCGCCGGCAAAGCGCGCGAGCAACTCGCCCGGCAGCCCCTGGGCTGACACCGGGGGCATGAAGCGGGCGCACATCGCCTGCCACAGTGGCGTCTGCAGGAAGTCCTCACGCCACCACCGTCGCCAGCGCTGCAGGGTGCGCAGCGGAATCTCGAGCGCCTCGCACAGCGTCGCCGCCGCTGTGTTCTGCCCGGCATGCCGGGCAGAACACAGCACCACCACCAAACCCAGATACACGCGCCGGCCCAGGAAACGCACCGATACCGAGGTGGTGCGCCGGCGGCAACGGCTGCAGCAAAAGCTCAGCCGGGACGAGAACGCCTCGCGGATCGCGAGGGTCGGGCAACCACGGGGCTTACGGGGATAGTTGGCACGATGAAGCACGCCGCCGCATGAACACCCCGCGCCCTGCGCCTGGGCAGCGAGTTCTTCATCGAGGCGAATCAGGAACAGGAAAAATTGCGAACGCTGCAGGTCAACATGGCACACTTGAACGGTCTCTAGGCTTGGTAACCAGAGACTCCCCCGAGGGGTTCGTTTGTTCAAGTTCCCTGAGGGGGATCCCCCCTCCGCCATCACGCTGCTTGATCATCCCGCCGGCAAAAGCCATCAGCAGCAGTGACCATGCTCAGCTTTCATGTACTGGATGGGTTTGGAGCGGGCGCTTTCTGTCGTGCAAACGGGGGGGATGGCGTAGTACAGGTGGCTATGGCCACTCTTGCGGTTGCGCACGATCAAGTTGGGGGCTGGCAAGCCCGCATCCTCCCAGATGAGCGCGTTTGAGTGATCGACGTCGAAGATCAGCCAGCTCACCATGCCCGGTCGATTGACCTGCATGTAGGGATAGCGAATCGCGTACTCACGAGGACGGATGCGCGTGGCGGTCTTATCGTCGGAGCACCGGGGCAGGTAAGGAGCTTCAAGCAGCACGCGATTCAGGGCGGTGCCGCCCTGAAAAAACCGCTGTGTCGGTGCTTCGTCGCGTGCTGCGACGGTGGATTGTCGAGCCATACCCCTCCGCTACCCGCGCAAAAACGCGGGCAAAAACTTGCCTACCGGGGGGGTTGGGACGTAGAATGAGGGCCTGTGAT
The DNA here is from genome assembly GCF_000310225.1 of Thauera phenylacetica B4P. Taxonomy (GTDB): domain Bacteria; phylum Pseudomonadota; class Gammaproteobacteria; order Burkholderiales; family Rhodocyclaceae; genus Thauera; species Thauera phenylacetica. The sequence continues at coordinate 39,098 of NZ_AMXF01000006.1, read as the reverse complement.
GGTTCCCTCGGGTGAGACACCGACCGCCAAGTCGATTGCCCCTCCGGCTTTTCCTTCTACGTCTCAACGCCCCCCGAAACTTTGCACAAAGCCCCGCGCCAACGGGGCTTTTGCTTTTTCGGTGCCTTGTCTCTGGTGCTACTCGATAGCCAACTCCGGTTCACCCCCGTTGCACGGGGAACAATCAAATATCCAGCTCTGTCTGCTTGCCCCGCTTCGTGCGTGGCACCCAGCCATTAGCGTCTACTTCAAACTTGCTCAGACCACAGACCTGCAAAGCAGAGATAGCGCCATCCACGGACTGGAAGTAACGAACCCCAGTCCGAGCCGCGCTAAAAATCCGCTCCCCAGCAGCCGTGCGGATAACCGCAATCAACCCTTGACCGGCTTCATCCATACGGACAACCACAGACTCAATAGCACCTGCGCTTGCCAGCTCACGAACAATGGGGACAGTCACTGTTGCCCGTTTTTCTGTCATAGCCACGGTTTATACACTCCAATAGACATAAACGCAAGATATTCAATATCGACATGGACTAGAGTCCATGTTGAGCGCCTTAAGTTGAATTAGATAGCTATCTAGCTAGCTAGCTATCAATGCCGAAATGCTGCTTGAGCAACCGCTCAACGATCTCTGTTTCCGTCACCCGATGGCCCGGTACTGACTCCGCGCTTGCGGCGTCCTTGAGGGCTTTTGCGATGTCCCACCGCATCCGAAAGAGCTTCTGAACGGTCGGCACGGGAGGCTCATCTGCGGCATGTGCCGCAGGCTTGGGTGCATCCCGATGCGCCTTGTCAGCAACATCTCCCGCTCCACCTTCCAGAAAAGCGGTGAGGTCAGGTTTTCCGCGCATCTTCTTCACGCTGTCACCTCTTTGAAGAAGGCTTCCATTTCCGCAATCGCGGCCTGATCCTTGCCCAGCTCCTGCACGATCGCACCTTCGCCGATGGCGCGGCGGAAGGCCACGCGCTCGCAAACCTTGGTCGGCAGCACAGTCAGCTCCTGCTCGGCCAGAAACTCCAGCATCTCAGCAGCGTCCTTGGTGCGCGGATCGACGCGGGTCAGCAACACGCGCACATCGAGGTCGGGGTTGTAGTCACGGGCCAGCTCGACCACTGTCAGCAGATCGGTCATGGCTGCGGCATCGAGGTTGGAGGCACCGATCGGAATAACTGCGCGTTGGGCGAGCAACAGAGCGGAACGCAACCCCACCGAGTCGCGACCACCGGCATCCACCACGACATGCGAGAAGCCGCTGGCAAGCTGCTTGCCTTCGGCCAGGATCGCTTTGCCCGCGAGGCATGTCGTCGTCGGGCTGGGCGTGTAGCCCTCGTTCTCTCGCCGCCAAGCAGCCCAGCTCGCAGCGCTCGCCTGCGGGTCGCCGTCAATCAGCAAGGTCTTGCCCTGCCGGGCCAGCATCGTGGCGAGATGGACGGCGGTCGTGGTCTTTCCCACGCCGCCTTTGGTATTGACCACAGCAAAGATCGTCACGTCATCATCCTCCAGAGTTGAGCTAGATAGCTAGCTATCACAAGACACAACGAGATTATAGAGATAGCTAGCTAGCTATCACAAGAAGGAAACGAAAAATAAATATTTTTATGGTCTATAGTCCATCTGCAAAACCATAAAACCCTTTATTTATGCGGGTTTCGGCGTGTTTTTATGTCCATGCTTTAGATTTTGCATACCGTTGCAGCGATACGCGACAGCACCTAGAATGACGGCATCTTGACCAATTTTGGGAGCATCGCCGTGGCTGCCGCCGATCCATCCATGCCCTTTTCGCCCTGCGATTCCGCCGCAGGCGCTTGCACTGATGTCAGCGTCGGAATCCTTGAGTGGATCTTCGGCCCGGTCATCGAAAAGCTGACAACCGGCGCAGACCCGGACACCGTTGATGCCTCAGTTTCCGTGCTGGCTTCGATCTTCTCGGTATTCAACAGCGGCCTGCTGGTTGTCGCCAGCCTGATCGTCAGCTACGTCGCCATCATGGGCGTTACCAACACGGCCAACGAGGGAGAAGCGATGGGCCGCAACTGGTCGTCACTCTGGACGCCCGTGCGGATCGTTTCTGGCGGCAGTGTGCTGCTGCCGACCACCAGCGGATACAGCTTCATCCAGCTCATCGTGATGATGTTTGCCTTGTGGGGAGTGGGCTTCGCCAACACCCTGTTCAAGATCGGCACAGAGAACGGGATCATCAACGGCGCACTGACTGCGACCAGCGCCCAGATGGGACTCGGAAGCGGCGCAAAGCCGAACCCGAACTATCCGCTCTACGACATCCGCCAGTTTGCGCAGGAATACCTGGCTGTCGCATGGTGCAAGCGCACCGTGAACGCATCGTTCGCCGATTTCGGCGGCGGCACGCCGAACGTCAGCGCAGCCGGAACACCTGATCAAAGCATTGCCGAAGGCGGCAGCAAGAAGGCAATGATCTATCAGGCCAAGGATCGCAACACCGTCACCAACTTGGGCGGTGGTGTTCCGCTTTGCGGCTCGGTGAAGGTCTATAGCTATTCGGCCCCGACTGCTATCGCCGCTGAAACCACCACCTCAGCGGCGTCCATCTTCGACCCGGCCAAGATTCAAGATAACGCCACGGCCATGTCGGCAATCCGTGTCGCCGCACTGAACGCAAAGGCGACCGCTGTCAACAAGGTGATGGCAGACATCGAGCAGTGGGTTGGCGAATGGCCCGCGACCATCAACGAATCTGGCTGGGAGAACGTCACGAGCGATCGTTTCAACCAGATCGTCAATCAAGCCCAGAGTACTCTGACCGCAAGCCTGACTGCTCAGATTGCAGCGGACACCACGCTGCAACAGATCATGCAGAAGTACGTCACCGACATCACCAAGGATGGCTGGGCAATGGCAGGCGGCTTCTACCAGCGCCTCGGCGGCATCAAGGAAGAGCTGGGCCGCATCTATGCCGAGAACGTCGCACAGGCCACCGCACCGAACCTCAACACCCTACCGCAAGGGCCGCATTCCTCCCTTGCGGCCAACAGCTACACCACCGTCTACAACACCATCATCAGCAAGTCACTGACCGGGGGAAGCTACACCACGCCCGACACCCCTCGGGCTGCCGATCTCAAGTCGAACCTGATCCCATCTTCCCTCGACGATCTCAGCATCGACACATTGGGCAGCCGGGGTGACAGCTTCATGAGCGGGTTCGTGCAGTGGGGCATGGAGCGCGTGACCAGCACCATGATCGGCACCGATGGCGACGTGGACGCCATTGCCCGCATCAAAACCACGGGTGACGTGCTCGCGCTGCTGCAATCGACGGGTTTTGCTGCCGACCGGCTGATCCACACCTCGCTGTCTGGCCTGAAAGCCGCTGCGGCAGCGGTAGGCAGCGTCAGTTTCATGGGCAACAAGGTTGATGCCACCCCGTTGGCCGACACCTTCCTGAACTGGGTGATTTACAACTTCCTGACCCCGCTGGCCGAAGTCACAACGTGGCTCGGGCGGCTCGCGTTCTATTTCGGCGTGTTCCTGCCGAGCCTGCCGTACACCATCTTCATGGTCGCGTTTGTTGGTTGGCTAATGGCAGTGCTCCAGTCGATCATCGCCGCGCCCCTGTGGGCGGTCATGCACATGACGCCTGACCGCACCTTCGTTGGGAGCCAGACGCAAGGCTACCTGCTCCTGCTGTCGCTCTTCGTCCGTCCGGCACTCATCATCACCGGCCTGTTCGCCGCGATGATGGTGGCCAATCCCGTGGTTGGGTACATCAGCAAGGCATTCTGGGCGATGTATCACGCCAACGTCACCTCGGCGGAGTCGCTGGGCTGGTTCATAGAATTTTTGCAGTGGAAAAATTGGTTGATCGTCTATGGCTTCGTTCTGCTGCCCGTGATGTACATGATTTTCGGGCTGTCGCAGAGCTTGCCGGACACCGTGCTGCGCTGGATCGGCGCTGGCATCAGCTCGATGGGCGAAACCCAAGCTACCGAGCAGATGCGCGGGCAGTCGGAAAAATATGGCCCCAGTGCGTTACAGGGCGGGGCTACTCCCCCGGGCAAGGGCGGCGCAGGTGGCAGCAACCGCCTGAACGGCGACTCTGGAGGCGCTGGCAGTCTCAGCGGGCCAAGCGGCCCCACGGGCGGCGGCGGTGGTGGCCGCAGCAGCGGCGGCAACCATCCCCGCCTGCTCAATGCCAATAGCCAAGGCGTGGCACCCCAGCAGCACGACACCCCGCCCACGTCCGCATCGACCAGCACAGCAGCGGCCATCGGCCCGGCTCGCAGCAGCAGCGCCGTGTCCAGTTCGGTTAATACGGGATCGCAAGGCGTTGTCGGCAGCCGCTGGGCCAGCAATGACATTACCGACGCAGAGTTCACCGAAGTGAAAGACACCGCGCCGCGCAGCAAGAGCAGCGCCGACAAGGGCACCGGCAATGCCGTGCTAGCCCTTGGCAGCGCGGGCGTTATCAGCGGGTTTTCTGCCGACGATGACAACGGCTCCGGGGCCATCAATACCGAGTATGACAGCCGCTACAGCTACACCCCTCCGACTGCTGACGGCTCAAGCGTCATCAACCACGGAGAGACCACCGCAAACGGAGGACAACCGGCATGAGCTACCAGTACGACCACAACGCTGAGGCCACCGGCCACGTCATCGGGCTTCGACGTGGATACGAACAGGGACACGCGACAGGCCACGATCACGGCTGGAACGATGCGGTAGCCCAGTGGAATGCACAGATAAAAGACCAGTGGGAGCCGCTCGTTGATCGTCTGACTGCTGAGCGTGATGAGGCCATCCGCGCCCGTGATGAACTGCTGGAGCAGGTACGCCACGCCGGGCAGCAGACCAAGAAATGGCACAACGCTTTCTATTCGCTGCTCTGCGCCCTCGATAGCGCAATGGGCGTGCTGGAGCACGCACCGCAGGACATGCGCACTCGGATGATCCTCGATTACGCCAAACGCGCCGAGTACATGAAAGACAAGGGCTGGATCGACTCGATGCCGCAGGAAAACAGCGTCCTGCGCTCACGCGCCCGCCCAACCGCTGACCAGCTCCAAGGATGGTGGGATCAAGTCCTCCACCACGCAAAGAAGGCAGCGGAAGCCGACCGCACCCAGTCCCCCAGCCCATAAGGAGAGCCGCAGATGCTGACCCATTCCCTGATCCCCGACGCTACCGTGCTGGCCATCCTGCTAGCTGTCGCTGACACCGTTCTGGCCCAGCGCAAACGGCGTAAACACACCCGGAGGGCACACGCATGAACCTCAAGAACGGCGCGAAACGCGCAGCCAAATTCACGTTCGTCGAGATGCCGCTTTCGATCCTCGGCTGGCGACAACTCCGGGCGAACAACGGCTACATCCGTGACCTGTGGCGCACGCTGCGTCATCCGCAATGCCCCGAGTGCGGTCGCGGTGTCATGCACCTGCCCGCCAATGCCCAACCCGATGAAAAGGCGCTTTATCCGTGGGAGTGCTCCGCCAAATGTGGCTTCGGCGTACTGGCCCCGCAAGACCCGGCTGAGATTCGCCACATCGTGCAGGCCCGATCCGAGACACGCGGCAAGCAACGGCTGGCGTTTCTCGGCGACCCTGAGCGCGACAAGCTCATCACCAGCCACCTGCGCAAATCCCGCGCCTACTGGGTGGTGGTCGCCCTCGTCTTTTTGATGGCCGCATGGCAACTGGCTATAGGCGCTCCAGTGATGGTTGTCCTGAGCGTGCTGTCCATGTGCCTGCCGTTCTCAGTCCATGCGATCCGCTGGAGCTATCGGGCGTGGCAAGTGCGCTCCGGCACCCTGTTCGTTGAGGGCGCGTTTGGCCGCTACGTCCGCGACATGCTCTGGGTTCGGGGGATGCAGTGATGGCCCAGATGATCCACTCCCTTCTACAGCGCCTTGGCCGCGAGCGTGTCACCAACATCTGCTGCGTACTCGGGACATGTCTCGCCTTGTTCGTCGAGCGCGATGCGCTGCTGCTTGGCCCGCCTGCTGCCCAGCTCGGAACGATCGCCCTCGCCATAGCTGTCCCCATCCTCTACCTGACACCGCTTGTTTGGCTCGTTTACCGCTACCTAGTGAGGCCCGGCCATGAAACCCGCTGACAGCTATCTCGTACTGCGTGTCTCGTGGCTGCGCGAGCACGATCAGGTCATCGGCGAGCTGGTCGAGCTGTGGCTCGACCAGCAGGCCAAGCAACAGCCTGACCCCAAGCCCACCAAGCCCATGCGCATCAGGGCACAGCACAACAGCGACATCAGGAGCCATGCCCATGCGTAACAAGCTCACCCCCATAGCCGCATCGGTCGGCAACATCGTCCGCAGCAATACCCGGTTCGCCCTCGGCATCGCCGTAGGCGTGTCGGTGATGTTCGCCGGGTACGCCGTGTCGGCGGTCAGCTCCGGCAGCGGTAGCATCCTCGGCAACGCCAGCAGCCAGTTGCTCTCTCAACAGACCTCGGTGGTCGCGGACAGCATCAAGGCCGACGCCGAAGCGTGCGCAACTGGCACCTTGGACGGCAGCATCGGCCACTCGATCAAGCAGGCCATGCAGATTCATCAAACGATTGCCGCCGCGCCGGTCAACGTCGAATCCCTGTTTGACGTGAACAGCGACTGCTTCTCTGGCCTCAACCAAATTTACGACCTGTCGTTCTCGATCCCAAGTCTTGCAAGCATCGTCGGCGCTGCCAGCGATGCCGTCATGAAGTACGCCCAGAAGAAGGTCTGCACGGCGGTCAATCAGGTGTCCGGCCTCGTCACCTCACCGATCAATCAAGCCATCGACAAGGTGAACGGACTGAGTTCCTTCGGTGATCTCAACGGGCTGACCAATGGCCTTGTGCAGCAGGGAATGGCCCACATCGACCCCAATATCGCAGCCGGTTACAGCAACAACCAGAGCGGCGGCACCTACACCGTGGGCACCAACCCGTTCGGCAGCTCGCAGGTCGATTTCGGCGGCTCCACCGGCACGAATGGGGACATGGGCAGCACCAACGCCCAAATCAACTCGCTCAACCAGCAGATCGCCAACGTGCAGGCTCAAGTCGGCCCGGCGCAGTACCAGCTCCAGCAGGCCCAGCAGCAGCTCTCGAACTGTCAGGCGTACCAGTACAACAACTGCACCTCGTATCAGCAGCAGGTCGCCAACGCCCAGAACCACCTCAACACCCTGAACGGGCAGCTCGCGACCCTGCAAACCCAGTTGGGCAACACCTCGCCGAGCATCTATGGCACCCAGACTGCCAGCGCGAGGAGCGCCCCAGCCGCCGCGCCGAAGCCAGCGGCATCGGACAGCAGCAGTTTCATCCAGTCCATCGGCAACCTGTTTAACTGAGATGGAGCAGAGTCCATGTTGAGAGCAATCACCACCACCCTCCTGACCCTGAGCTTCGTCGGCGCTGCTCATGCCCAGATGCCCGTACCGCTGCTCGACAACGAGCCAGCCGCACCCAATGCAGCACTCTGGGCCGTGGCTGGCCCGATGCTGCAAGCGGCGCTGGAATGCCGCGAAGACCTGCCCGACCATCCAGCCACCCGCGCCCTGCTGCCACGCAAACCAGCAGGCGAGGAACAGCACTACCGGCTGACACCGCCCAGCGGGTTCAAGGTATTCGGTCTGCCGGTGGCCGAGATTGAGGTCTGGGTCGATGACGGCAACGGCGAACTGGGCCACGGCTACACCTCGCACATCCGAGGCAGGACGCTAGCCGAAGTCGCCAAGGCTGCCAAGCTGAACAAGGGTCGTTCGTTCCCCAACCGCAAAACCCCGATGGGTGGCCTGATGGCCGATCAGCCCTTCGGGCCGGAATCGGTGCAACTGACCTGCACCATCGACGGCACCTATGCCGCCCACGAAAACGAGTACCGGGAGCCATGACCATGCACAAGCTGCTTGCTCTGGCCGCACTGGTGGCCGTGACTCCGGCACTGGCCGATACCTGCATGGTGTCGCCAACCGAAAAGCAAACCGTCTCCGGGCGCTTCGGCAAATTCCGGGGTGGAGGTGCGGGGAACTTCGGCAGCGCCAACCAGAAGCCGCACATGCACGATGGTTTGGATTTCTCGACCAGCGGCGCATCGCAGCCTCTGTACGCCACAACGGACGGCAAGATCACCTTCATCGGCAACCGGCGCTCGGCAGGTAACGCGATCCTCATCGAGCGCAGCAATGGCGACGTGGTGGCGTACTACCACATGAGCGGCTTTGCCACCGGCTTGAAACAGGGCATGGAGGTCAAAGCCGGGCAGTACATTGGCCTGTCCGGGAACACCCCCAGCGACGCGATGGTGAAGCACCTGCACTTCACCTACGGCACCGCCCAACGCGACGAGGCCCGCGCCAAGGCATTCGCACAGGATGCATCCAAGGGCACCTTCAACCCCGGCCAACTCCCGTCCGCCTTCAACCAGCAACAAGGAATCGGCTGGAAGACCGATCCGGCCCCGTATTTCTGCGCGACGTTCCCGATCCAAGACGGCAATCCGCAGCACTACCCGATTTTGGGCAAGGACACTAAGGAGCAGCACGCCATCCTGTTCGGCAACGTCCCTCCGGGCGGCGTGGCTCCGAACGTCAAGTTCGAGCCAGCACAAGTCGCGGCGGCGAATGCGGACGCGGCGCTGGCCGCTGCCGAGGGCAAGTCTCCCGCCGAGTGGCTGTCCGACAAGGATGGCTACGGCTCGCTACCGACCGCGCCGATTGGCGGCTACCAGACGATGAGTACCCAAGAGATGCTGCTGACCGAGGCGGGGCGTCGACTCAGCGACGCTGAGTGGAATAACAACGTCACCAAGGTCTCCAGCCGGGCGCTCTGGTCGGATTACGTCCATGCCGTTGGCGTCAGCAACGTCATGGCCGAAGCCATCTACCGCAAGAAAGAGCGTGTCGAAGCCCTGCTGGCCGCCTACACGTCACAGAAGACCGAGCGGCTGCGGCGGCAGGCTCAATCAGCACATGAGCGGGCGCAACGCGGTGACGTTGCCCGCAGCATCAACTGAGGTCGAAGAGATGGACTACTTGCCACCCTGTATCACTTCCCCCGGCATCGCCGCAGTAGTGCATCGACGGCTCAATGAGCTGTACTTCGCACACCTGCTGGAAGCCCTCCACTCTTCGGCTTCCGGCATCGGTGCGTCTTTTACTACCACCCCGGAAAAAGAGGACTCGATCTCGAATGAGATTCTTGAGTACCTGGCCTTCTGCGTCGCCTTCTCGAGAGAGGGCTACCTGTGGCCGAAAAAAGACCCAAGCCAACAGTTTCTGGACGCGACGGCTCGTATCCACGACGGATACGCCATCAAGCTCGTGCAAGACATCATCGCAGAGCTGAAAACACTAGGCTATCACTGGGAGATCAGCCCTGACGGGTACAACTGGGCAGCCTTTGCCGAGGAACAGGCTGCCCGCAAGGAGTTGGCAGCAGAGGCCGACCACTACCTCCAAGGGAAGACACCGACATGCGCGTGACCCCACCCACAAACATCGGCACCATGCCTATCGCAGACAAGGTGCATCGCTACGTAAACGCCAACTACTACAAGACCCTGCTGACCGCACTGCAAGCAGCAGCAGATGAAGTCGGGTGCGCTTTCGCTCTTAGCCATCGGGCCGACGAATATATCCCGGCTGACATCCGCGAACACTTAGCCTTTCACTTGGCGTTGGCTCGTGAGCAATATCTCCGGCCAACCCTTGGCCCAATCGCCCACTGTGCCAATGCAGAGTCCTGCATGGAAGACGGTTTTGCCATGATGCTGCTCGACGACATCATGGCGGCTCTCTCGGCACTTGGACTGAATTGGCAAATCAAGAGTGTCGAGTATTACGACCGAACCGGGTTACACAAGGCACAGGACCGCCGCAGGAATGGAGGCTTCCCACCCCTATCCCCGGCATCGCCCGAGGCAAGCACCACCGAGCTTGATCTGCTCGCAAGCGCCCTGCCCGTTACAGCGGAGGAATTGCAAGTATGACGACAAGCACCACAACACAGATCGACTTCGCGCCGGGCCTGTTCGATGAAGCTGTGCCGCCCGAAGAGAAAAAACCCACCCCTAACTTGGAAGACTCCTTCCCGAACACCTACAAACCCAAAGGCTTCTGGAGGTGGTACGGAAAGCAAATCCTCACCACGCTCGCGCTGCTGACAGCGGCTGGAGCTGCCGCGTACTTTGTCATCAACCACCAAGCGGACACATCGCCGGTTGTTGAAGGCCCGTTCCTGCTGCCCACAATTAACCAGCCGAAGGCACAACCTGTCCTCACAACATCGGCTCGGTCATGCTACGGAGACGAAGCCATCTGCACGACAGCCGTCACTGATCGCCCTGCCGACATGATGACCTCGCTGGTCGCCATGTTGCCGAAGGCGGAAAAAGACAGGCGATACCGGGTGTCGGTCGTCATCGAGGAACTGGGCGAATGGCCTCAATCTGGCGACTGAACGAGGATCGTGTCGAGTTCGAGCGGGTAACGTCCGCTGTACTCGATGCCGATCCTGAAGGCACCTACGTCATCCAGCAACCGGACAACACATTCCGGCTGCGCATCGGCAACGCCCCCACTCTCGCAGTCGGCGAGCGGTTCACCGTGGCGGGCATCGAGTTCGACACCGCCGAGATCGAGTGTCTGCATTTCGCCGATTGCGTATAGTCACAGCTATCAGCCAATCAAGAGCACTAAACAATGCAATTCAAAGTCACGCTCTACGTGAATAAGTCGTTGGGCGGGATAACGGTCGAAGGGAACACCGTCCAATGCCTCCGGCGGACAGACGAGCGCACAGCCACAGGACGCCGACGCCAGCGAGTCATCTGCACCATCGACCGCTGGGCATCGGAGCTTTCCGCCGAAGCCCGCGAACTGCTCACCGAAGAAGAGCAAGCGGAATGGGCCGCATGGAAGGTTAAACACGATGCGGAGTACCGCAAAAAGCAGCTTGGTATCGCCCTAGATGCCGTCACCAAGACGATGGAAGCGGCCACCACGGCGCTACGCGAGTGCGTGGCTAAACCTGCTGACCCCGCTGCAATGTGGGCCGCCATCGAGGCGCTATCTGCCGAACTGGAGAAGGCTGGCCACGAGAAACCTAAGCGGCCACGAGGCCGCCCACGGACGAATGATGACGACGACGATCAACTCATCGAGCACTGGCCGATGGGCACTCAGCCGCCTCTGCCGAATTTCGCCCCACCGGGCACAGAGGCACACCGCCAGTACCAGAGCCTGCTCGACAACTTTGAGGCATATCGCCGGGCAAATGAAGATAGCTAGCTATATAGCTATCTAAAATGGAATGCTCTCATCCCACGGAAACCGTGCAGCCTGCTGCTCTGCCACCTTGGCCTGAGCCTTGATCTTCGTTTCCAACGCCTTGATGAAGCGGATGGATGCCGCGACGTGGTTGAAGATCAGCAGGCTTTCCTCGTAGTTCAGGATCGGGTTGTCGTGTGCAAGGCTCTTGTTGTTGCGCACATCATTGAAGGCTTCCAGCACTGAGATACTGGACTTCAAAATGCGCTCGGTCATGGCCGACTCAAGGTGGCCACCTTCCCGGAGCGCCTTGACGTACTCGCCGAAGACACTGTGCAGCGGCTTGTCACGAGTGATCGTGATGCCGTGCGGCTCGCACGTCACACGGATGAACTTGTTGACGAAGGTATGTAGTCGATCCAGCCCGCCCTCGGGCTGGTTCTTCTCGATGGCTTCGCGGATATGCTCTGCCACCACCTCGAAATCCCGCTCATCTGCGATGGCGGTCAGCGCATCCAGCTCGGCCACCGGCTGGTCACTGAGAAGACGCTGGGCAATCTTTCGGCAGTCGTCGATCAGCAGCGGATTGCTGTCGCCAAAGCACTGCTCATCGGTCGCATACTCGATCAGCCCGCCAATGACCCGCCCCACGACATGATTGCCATCCACATCCCAGAAGGTACGCATCCGATTGGCCTTGGACGTACCCCGCGCCTTGTACCGTTCGGCATCAATCTCGACCCGGTACTCATCGAAGAAGTCACCGAAGGTGCGGTCAGAGAAGTTCAGGACATAGCCGCCACCCATACCAAGCAGCTTTTCCAGCTTGCGACGCTCACTTCCGCTCAGATCGGACATAGCTCCCCTACGCCATCTTGATCCACGCCATACCGACAAGGGCCGTCAGGACAAGCCCGGCAAGCACGGTGCTGGCATAGTGGATATACAACCGCCGCAACGCCCAGCGCACAGGCCGGGCTTCTGCCCGTCTCTGCTCGGCAATGAGTTGGGCACAGGCTCGATCACGGGCCTGCAACTCCGATGTGGCACGTTCCTCGGCGTAAAGAACTGCGGCCAGATAGTCGAGCATCCGGTGCTCGGTGATGTTCTGCTTCCACGTCTCGACTTTGACTAACGCTCCGGCCAGCATGGGTCTGGATCGGCCTTCGCGATGCTCGGGGTCGGTGTAGTCGAAGACCAGACCGAACTGCTCATAAAACCAGTTGCGCCGTGCCTTGTTGTCACCATGCCCCTGTCCGGCCAGCAGCTCGATACCATTGACGGTCGCCTCGGGCCACTGCTGCACCCACTGGACGATCTCATTCATCAGATAGGTGCCGATACGCTGACCATCCAGCCCCGGCAAATCAAGGAATACAGCCCCTTTCGACATCGAGGTCGAAGTCAGCGACACAGCGTTGAAGTTGCGCGAGTAGCTGCCATCAAACCGCCCTTTTCCACCATCCCGGTGCGAAAACTTGGCTGTGATGCGCTGGTAGGAAAGCCGAATGGACGCCTCGTAGATCGTCCCATCCCGAGGATCGCGCCGATAGGTTTCCTCCCGCTCGACAAGCACCCAGCCCAATGCCTTGTCATCCGGGCGATCCTTGTCTTTGATCTCCAGCACGAGGATGCGCGGCTTTACGCTCTGGCCCTCGCGCCACCCGTTGTCGAAAGAAGGCAGCGCCATCGTCTAAGCGGTCTGCTTGATCTCGTCGGCCACTTGGCGGCAGACGGCCCGGACATCGAGCGAACCAGATGCGATAGCCTCAAGGGTGCCGTCATCAAGCGACTGCACAATTCGGGTAGCCCGGCGCTCCAGCTCCTGACGAGCGATGCGCTCCCAGTCGCTGACCTCCAGCAGTGATGCCAATGCCGCTTCATCAGCGCGTCCATACCCGCGCAAGACCTCTGAAAGCGCCTCAGTTGTGGTTGTCACCATCGTCCGGCCTCCAAGCCCGAATGATCGAGAACGGGCAATCAGCCCAGTCGTGCCGCCTCGGCGGCGATGTGCCCAGCCAAAGCCGACACGAATGTCTTGAGGCTGGTCATCGACGACAGCTCCGTGAAGTTGCCAGTATCCACCGCACTGCGTTCTGCCGCGATGACGGCAGCGGTCGTGTAGAGCTGCTCCTGCACCAATCTCTGACACAGCAAGTCATACCGCGTGAGATACGATGCCCCCTTGAACTCCTCGAAGACCGGGAAGTGCGGCGACGAGTCCCGAACGGGACGGCGGGACTCCGGCGCATCTTCGACCATCATCAGCCAGCCGACGAACGGGCGTGGCTGCTTGCCGAATGCCTCTTCCCGGTAGGCTGTCCAGAGGTCATGGGCTGTTCCGATGGCTTCCTCTGTACGGTTGTTGAAATTGTTGCTGAACGATGGCCCGACGTGGCTTTTCAGTTCGATGGCTGCGATCAGCTCGCCCTTGTAGATCACCAACAAATCCCACAGCTTTGTCGGGCGGAAGTAGCCGGGCAGGGTCAGCATCGCCCGGTTCTGGTGAATCTCGGCGTGGGCCAGACCATTGGCCTTGATGACATCGAGCACCAAGGCCAAGAATCCGTCCATGTTCTTGCCGCCTGTGACGCCAGCGCGTTCACCTTGGTCGGCCTTGCCTGACTCAATCTGCTTTTGCCGTGCAGCTTCACGGTTGCCCCAAAACGCCTTTACGGCGTCGCGGGCCTTCTGTTCGTAATCGACAAGATCAAGTGCCATTTATTCTCCATTGCCCCCAAGGGCAGATCGTTCTTCGTGGCTCAGCCCGTAGAGCCTGAACACAGCCCGGTTGCAGGCTTGCACGTCCCGCTTGATGGCTGCCTCAGCCAGCTCGCGGCGTAGCGGTTCAGGCACATCGGCCCAGCGTGGGATACGGATGCGGCGCAGGTATTGCGCTTGGAAGCGCAAGAAGCCACCTCGCATTTTCGTTGAGTACGTGGCCACGAACAGGCGCGAGACAGCGGACAGCAGCACAGCTTGCAAGGCCCGCAAATCCCAATCGTCCGAGGTAACGTAGTAAAGGTTATGGCTTGGATACAGCTCGCCGCCCTCGAAAACAATGTGCGACTCACCCTTGATGTCAGGGATCAACAGCTTGGGCCTCGCAGCCAGCGCCGGGGTAATACGGTCAATCGTGCGATACCAGTTGGCAGGAGCCTTCTTCGCGCAATGCCGACCGGCAATCACATGCCGGCGAGCCTCAAGGTAGCGGCGCAGACGCGGATACTCGCCAAGATCGACCAGCCCTCCAGACTCGGCGAAGGGGTTGATGACCCCCTGACCACGCCACTGCACTTCGCCGGTCATGATGTCTTTGGTTGTCACCAGCGGCAGCTTCCGATCAGGCTCGACATCCAGCGACTCGAAGTCGCCGATGAATGCCTTGTCAGCGCCGGTCGCAACACCAATGCCAACCTTGCACCCAGCCTCCTCGAGCAGTGGGAACGCGCCCTCCAGACGGCGAATAAGCGCCATCTGGTCAGAAGACTCCAGCAGCCACGGCTCCGCACCATTGGTCACACGGGCGAGTTCCCGCACCGGGCCAGCATCCTTCGGAAGTGTCGGTGCCGACAGCAGGCCAGCCAGCGTGGTCAGCGTGGCCCGGTCTATGGACGGGCGGTGTGCGATGCGCGTCGCCCCGCCCCCCTCACGGCTGATGATGGTGATGGCCGGATAGGCGATTACATCGGAATGGAAGGCCGGTGTATCCACCATATCGACATAGACTTTCAGGTGGAACCGTTCGGCAACAAGGCTACGCAGTGGCCCACCGTAGCGGTTCTTCATCCAGCGATCCGCGCAGATAAAGCCCAGATTGCCGCCAGCAGACAATGCCGTCAGCGACCGCTCGATGAAGGGAATGTAGATGTCCGCCCGGTCATACATCGTCTGATAGCGGCTGCGGTACTCGGCCAGCAACGGGGCCGGAATCAGCTCAGGTCGAACGTAGGGAGGATTGCCCACCACGAAATCGAACTGGCCCTCCAGCGGAGCCAGCAGGAAGTCACCCTGCGACAGCCAGCGGTCAGCCAAGGCCGTCGCAGCATTCGCCGACAGCCCCTCACGCTTGAGCAGCGCGACAACGGCAGCGTAGGTGCTACGGAAGGTGTCGTGGTGCAACTCCACCGCCCGGATGGCATCACCCAAATCATCGACCGCAGTACCATTGAGCCTTGCTGCTCGCCATGCACTCAGCAGCCGCTGAATGATCGGCAGCAAGAAGTCCCCACCACCGAACGACGGTTCCAAAAGCCGCTTTTCGTGCAGCGGTTGATCCTCGGTGTAGCCAGCCAGGTCGAGGATGAAATCGACCACCTCAGAGCGCGTGAAAATAGCCCCTCGAGCCTCGAGCCCCCCTTCTGTTGCCAACGCCTCGGTCGCGGCCATGACAGGGCATACAGCAGCGGCAACAGGCTTATGAGCAACACTTGGCGCAAATGCCATGAATGACGACCTCACTAAATCATCGGCGATGCGCCGCGCTCTGGGCGCACCGCACCAACGTGCTTGTAAATGGTGGCGCGTGAAACGCCATAGCGTTTCGCCACGTCGGCGACCTGAATATCAGGATCACGCAAAAGCGCCTTGATCTCACGGACTTGCTTGGCGTCCAGCGCGGGCTTTCGCCCGCCCTTGCGACCACGAGCACGAGCAGCAGCCAAGCCTGCTTGAGTCCGCTCCCGAATCAGATTCCGCTCGAACTCGGCCAAGGCCGAGAACAAGTGGAAAGTCAGCTTCCCAGTCGCACTGCCAGTTTCGATCCGTTCCGTGACGCTCTCGAAGCCAACACCGCGCTGCTCCAACTCCCCCACGATGCGAACCAGATCGGGGAGCGAACGGCCTAACCGATCCAGACGCCAGACCACCAACGTGTCTCCCGCACTCAGGGCGCGAAGACAGTAATCCAGAGCAGGCCGATCAGCAGACTTCCCGCTGACCTTCTCTTCGTAAATGTCGGCACATCCGGCACGGGTCAAAGCATCCCGTTGTAGGTCGAGCCGCTGGTCATCCGTTGAAACGCGGGCATAACCAAGACGCTTTCCCATACCTTTACCAAGCGTAGATAAACAGACGGATATTTTTACACATAAAGGCCGATTCCACACGGGCTTTATTGTCGTTTTCAGAAGGCGACTGCACCAGTTCACTGGGCTGGCCGCCGTGTGTGCATAGAACTTCTGACCGGGAACGGTCAGAAGTTCTATGCACGAAGCGCCGCGAGAGATCGGAATTGCTCAGAACTCTTGTGCACGGCGCGACAAAGCCGGAACCGCCGAAAATTCCGGCGATCAACCGGCAAGCTGCTTGATGCGCTCGGCCAGGCGGCCGAAAGCCTCGTTCACGTATTCCAGCACCTTGGGTTCTGCGCCCTGCGTGCGCAGCGAGTCTTTGAAGGCTTCCAGGTCGGACAGCCATTGCCGATGCAGGCGGCCCAGCTCGTCGAGCTGAGGCCGGAAGTCTTGGAGACTGCCGCTCGCACGAAACGCCTGGTAGCCACGCTCAAGCGTGGCCGCCGTGGTCAGCAGTTGCGCGCCCATTTGCTTGTGCTGTTCGGAGAACTCGGCCATGCCGTCATAGGGCCGCGAAGCCTTGCGGCGCTCGGCTTCGGATGCCTCTTCCATGATGCGGGCGTAGCGGTAGAACCCTGGGAACTCGCGGGACAGCGCCATGAGCTGCTGATCGGATGTGCCGACCCAAATCCTGTGCAGGTCAGGCCCGTACCCCATCATGCGATTGATGATGGCATGGGCCTCGCTGACACCCTGGGCGGCAAGCTGCTGCATGTGTTGGTCGATCTTCGCGGCCAGTCGGCGGAATTCGTTCATGCTCATGTCCGTCACAAAAGGCGCGTTGATTGCCCTTGCGCCGTGAGAAGTGCCACCGCCTTCTTATCGAAGGAAACGAAGGTTTCCCCGCCAAGCCAGTTGCCTTCGTAGGCAATGACGCCATCGGCAAAGTCTCCGCCCGCGTCGAGCACCAGCAAGCCAGCCTCCACGGCAGGCCGGTTCACTTCCACATTCGCGGCGGCCAGTAGTGCCCGGATCGCGCTGGCCGCGTCGGCTTGCTGGAAGCCGTAGACACGCAGCAGCACCCAAACAAATTCGCATAGGCACGGCAGCGCGACCGCGATCAACTCGGCGTCGGTCAAGACTGCGGCGGCAACGTCCGCTTGTGCGGGATCGTCACGCACAACCGCACGCACAAGGACGTTGGTATCGACTGCGACCTTCATTGCTTACCTGCCCAGCCTTGCGCCGCCGCCTCGTTGATTTCTTCGATGGTGGCAACCTTCTGCGTCTTGCCCGCGAGCAGGCCGACAAAGCTGGCTATCGTCCCTGCGGGCCGTGCCGCCTTGAGCACGCCCCGACCGTCTGGCAACAAGTCCAGCTCGATCTTGTCGCCTGGCCTGATGCCGAGGTGTTGCAGTACGTCCTTCCGAAACGTCACTTGTCCCCGTGCGGTAACGGTCAATGTGGTCATGGTGGTTTGCCCTCGCAATCAAGGTTGATGCTTCACATAGTAATGCAAAAATGCCTTACCGTCAATGTCCGTCAAACGATCATTAGTCGGCCATGCCGGACACTGTCCAGCAAAGTTATTGCACAACGGGTTGTCGGACATTAAGATAGGCGGACGGAATGACGGACAAGAGAGGCGGCAAATGGCACTGATCGGCTATGCGCGGGTATCGACGGCGGAACAGGACACCGCCTTGCAGACGGATGCGCTACGCAAGGCAGGCTGCGAGCGCGTTTTCGAGGACACGGCTTCCGGGGCCAAGGCCGACCGCCCCGGCTTGGCTGATGCGCTGGCCTACCTGCGCGACGGCGACGTGCTGGCCGTCTGGCGGCTGGATCGGCTCGGGCGCTCTATGCCGCACCTAATCGAAACGATAGGCGCGCTGGAAGCGCGAGGCGTCGGCTTCCGTTCTCTGACGGAAGCCATCGACACCACCACGCCAGGCGGGCGGCTCATCTTCCACGTGTTCGGCGCGCTGGGCCAGTTCGAGCGCGACTTGATCCGCGAGCGCACCAAGGCCGGGTTGACTGCCGCCGCCGCTCGTGGGAGGAAGGGCGGGCGAAAGCCGGTTGTCACCGCCGACAAGTTGCAGCGAGCGCGGGAGCACATCGCCAACGGGCTTAATGTCCGAGAGGCCGCTACACGGCTCAAGGTGAGCAAGACGGCCCTGTACACCGCGCTGCAATCCACCAGTGCAGCCGACTCCTGATATTCCGTGCAGTCGTCTTCTGAAAATGACATCACGCGCAGGTAGATGCGTGCGACTTTCATCTTGGAGCCCTTGCCCTCCCGCACGATGATCGTGCCGTGATCGAAATCCAGATCCTTGACCCGCAGTTGCAAACCCTCACTGATCCGCATGCCCGTTCCATACAGAAGCTGGGCGAACAAACGATGCTCGCCTTCCAGAAAACCGAGGATGCGAACCACTTCATCCGGGGTCAGCACCACCGGCAAGCGCCGCGACGGCCGAGGTCTTCCGATCTCCTGAAGCCAGGGCAGATCCGTGCACAGCACCTTGCCGTAGAAGAACAGCAAGGCCGCCAATGCCTGACGATGCGTGGAGACCGAAACCTTGCGCTCGTTCGCCAGCCAGGACAGAAATGCCTCGACTTCGCTGCTGCCCAAGGTTGCCGGGTGACGCACACCGTGGAAACGGATGAAGGCACGAACCCAGTGGACATAAGCCTGTTCGGTTCGTAAGCTGTAATGCAAGTAGCGTATGCGCTCACGCAACTGGTCCAGAACCTTGACCGAACGCAGCGGTGGTAACGGCGCAGTGGCGGTTTTCATGGCTTGTTATGACTGTTTTTTTGTACAGTCTATGCCTCGGGCATCCAAGCAGCAAGCGCGTTACGCCGTGGGTCGATGTTTGATGTTATGGAGCAGCAACGATGTTACGCAGCAGGGCAGTCGCCCTAAAACAAAGTTAGGCGTCAAAGGAAACTTAATGGCAATCCGATTCCTCACCATACTGCTATCTACTTTTTTTCTTACCTCATTCGTGCATGCGCAAGAACACGTGGTAGTCCGTTCTGACTGGAAGAAGTTCTTCAGCGACCTCCAGGCCGAAGGTGCAATCGTTATTGCAGACGAACGTCAAGCGGAGCATGCTTTATTGGTTTTTGGTCAAGAGCGAGCAGCAAAGCGTTACTCGCCTGCTTCAACCTTCAAGCTTCCACACACACTTTTTGCACTCGATGCAGGCGCCGTTCGTGATGAGTTCCAGGTTTTTCGATGGGATGGCGTTAAGCGGAGCTTTGCGGGCCACAATCAAGACCAAGACTTGCGATCAGCGATGCGAAATTCTGCGGTCTGGGTTTATGAGCTATTTGCAAAAGAGATCGGAGAGGACAACGCAAGACGCTATTTAAAGCAAATTGACTATGGCAACGCCGACCCTTCGACAATTAAGGGCAATTACTGGATAGATGGCAATCTTGAAATCTCAGCGCACGAACAGATTTCGTTTCTCAGAAAACTTTATCGAAATCAGCTGCCATTTCAGGTGGAACACCAGCGCTTGGTCAAATATCTCATGATTACGGAAGCCGGGCGCAACTGGATACTACGCGCAAAGACTGGCTGGGAAGGCAGGTTTGGCTGGTGGATAGGGTGGGTTGAATGGCCAACCGGTTCCGTATTCTTCGCGCTGAATATTGATACGCCAAACAGAACGGATGATCTTTTCAAAAGAGAGGCAATCGCGCGGGCAATCCTTCGCTCTATCGACGCGTTGCCGCCCAACTAATCAATCCAGCGGACGCCTTCGGCGCCGCTGATTTCGACGTTAGGTCCCGTTTAAAAATACGCTCAGGTAACTCGGTGCAAAGGCTCTGGCAAATGTCAACATCGGTGCAAGTTCATACATCCAGCACGCGGGAATCATTTATCGTGCCAAGGTTGTTTTCTTTGCATGGCAAGGTTTGCGCGTTATGCATCGCCACTCCCACGCGAGAACACTGATGTTCGCCAACGCCGCTTCCGTGCTCACTCAAGCAGTTGTTTGCATCTTGAAGTTTGGCGTTTTACTGGCAGCCAGTTCGTTCACCGGGCGCGGCGTCATGTCTCAATCTACTATCACCGGTTTGGGTGCTTCAACCAGGTCGGTTTGTCTGTCACACTCTCTGGAATTCTGGCAGCAGCAGCACAAAATCACCGTGGCCCGCCCTCACCTCAACTTCATCTGTCGTGTGTTTCCAGGGCGTGCCACTGGTCAAAAACCTAACTGGGCGTTCAACGTGGACGCCAACAGCGGCCATGCCTTCGGCATTTTATTGGCCGCTGTTGGTACCCTGCGCCCCTGCGGGGCTCCGGCGCCAGTTAACTAATTCGTTAGGCATCTTCATGGGTGAATTCTTTCCTGCACAAATTTCCGAGCAGCTATCCCACGCTCGCGGGGTGATCGAGCGCCATCTGGCTGCAACGCTGGACACAATCCACCTGTTCGGATCTGCGCTCGATGGAGGGTTGAAGCCGGACAGCGACATCGACTTGCTCGTGACCGTCAGCGCCGCACCTAACGATTCGCTCCGGCAGGCACTAATGCTCGACCTGCTAAAAGTCTCATCACCGCCAGGCGATGGCGGACCATGGCGACCGCTGGAGGTGACTGTTGTCGCTCGAAGCGAAGTAGTGCCCTGGCGCTATCCGGCGCGACGTGAGCTTCAGTTCGGTGAGTGGCTCCGCCACGACATCCTCTCCGGAACGTTCGAGCCTGCCGTTCTGGATCACGATCTTGCGATTTTGCTGACCAAGGCGAGGCAACACAGCCTTGCTCTGCTAGGTCCATCCGCAGTCACGTTCTTCGAGCCGGTGCCGAACGAGCATTTTTCCAAGGCGCTTTTCGACACGATTGCCCAGTGGAATTCAGAGTCGGATTGGAAGGGTGACGAGCGGAACGTCGTTCTTGCTCTTGCTCGCATTTGGTACAGTGCTTCAACGGGTCTCATTGCTCCTAAGGACGTTGCTGCCGCATGGGTATCGGAGCGTTTGCCTGCCGAGCATCGGCCCATCATTTGCAAGGCACGCGCGGCGTACCTGGGTAGCGAGGACGACGACCTAGCAATGCGCGTCGAAGAGACGGCTGCGTTCGTTCGATATGCCAAAGCAACGATTGAGAGAATCTTGCGTTGAGCAGCACGTGCGAAAAGTGCATCGACCGGCGCCCAGGCATCTGATGCCTAACTCCGCGTTGAAGTGGACGGGCTGCGCCCGCCGCTCAACTATGCGTTAGATGCACTAAGCACATAATTGCTCACAGCCAAACTATCAGGTCAAGTCTGCTTTTATTATTTTTAAGCGTGCATAATAAGCCCTACACAAATTGGGAGATATATCATGAAAGGCTGGCTTTTTCTTGTTATCGCAATAGTTGGCGAAGTAATCGCAACATCCGCATTAAAATCTAGCGAGGGCTTTACTAAGCTTGCCCCTTCCGCCGTTGTCATAATCGGTTATGGCATCGCATTTTATTTTCTTTCTCTGGTTCTGAAATCCATCCCTGTCGGTGTTGCTTATGCAGTCTGGTCGGGACTCGGCGTCGTCATAATTACAGCCATTGCCTGGTTGCTTCATGGGCAAAAGCTTGATGCGTGGGGCTTTGTAGGTATGGGGCTCATAATTGCTGCCTTTTTGCTCGCCCGATCCCCATCGTGGAAGTCGCTGCGGAGGCCGACGCCATGGTGACGGTGTTCGGCATTCTGAATCTCACCGAGGACTCCTTCTTCGATGAGAGCCGGCGGCTAGACCCCGCCGGCGCTGTCACCGCGGCGATCGAAATGCTGCGAGTCGGATCAGACGTCGTGGATGTCGGACCGGCCGCCAGCCATCCGGACGCGAGGCCTGTATCGCCGGCCGATGAGATCAGACGTATTGCGCCGCTCTTAGACGCCCTGTCCGATCAGATGCACCGTGTTTCAATCGACAGCTTCCAACCGGAAACCCAGCGCTATGCGCTCAAGCGCGGCGTGGGCTACCTGAACGATATCCAAGGATTTCCTGACCCTGCGCTCTATCCCGATATTGCTGAGGCGGACTGCAGGCTGGTGGTTATGCACTCAGCGCAGCGGGATGGCATCGCCACCCGCACCGGTCACCTTCGACCCGAAGACGCGCTCGACGAGATTGTGCGGTTCTTCGAGGCGCGGGTTTCCGCCTTGCGACGGAGCGGGGTCGCTGCCGACCGGCTCATCCTCGATCCGGGGATGGGATTTTTCTTGAGCCCCGCACCGGAAACATCGCTGCACGTGCTGTCGAACCTTCAAAAGCTGAAGTCGGCGTTGGGGCTTCCGCTATTGGTCTCGGTGTCGCGGAAATCCTTCTTGGGCGCCACCGTTGGCCTTCCTGTAAAGGATCTGGGTCCAGCGAGCCTTGCGGCGGAACTTCACGCGATCGGCAATGGCGCTGACTACGTCCGCACCCACGCGCCTGGAGATCTGCGAAGCGCAATCACCTTCTCGGAAACCCTCGCGAAATTTCGCAGTCGCGACGCCAGAGACCGAGGGTTAGATCATGCCTAGCATTCACCTTCCGGCCGCCCGCTAGCGGACCCTGGTCAGGTTCCGCGAAGGTGGGCGCAGACATGCTGGGCTCGTCAGGATCAAACTGCACTATGAGGCGGCGGTTCATACCGCGCCAGGGGAGCGAATGGACAGCGAGGAGCCTCCGAACGTTCGGGTCGCCTGCTCGGGTGATATCGACGAGGTTGTGCGGCTGATGCACGACGCTGCGGCGTGGATGTCCGCCAAGGGAACGCCCGCCTGGGACGTCGCGCGGATCGACCGGACATTCGCGGAGACCTTCGTCCTGAGATCCGAGCTCCTAGTCGCGAGTTGCAGCGACGGCATCGTCGGCTGTTGCACCTTGTCGGCCGAGGATCCCGAGTTCTGGCCCGACGCCCTCAAGGGGGAGGCCGCATATCTGCACAAGCTCGCGGTGCGACGGACACATGCGGGCCGGGGTGTCAGCTCCGCGCTGATCGAGGCTTGCCGCCATGCCGCGCGAACGCAGGGGTGCGCCAAGCTGCGGCTCGACTGCCACCCGAACCTGCGTGGCCTATACGAGCGGCTCGGATTCACCCACGTCGACACTTTCAATCCCGGCTGGGATCCAACCTTCATCGCAGAACGCCTAGAACTCGAAATCTAACGTCCGTTCGGGCATCGAGGTCCATGTCGGGGTGGGACGGGCCCGTGGCTTCAAGATCACTTGCAGTCCGACCGCGATGTCTTGGTTGCGCGAGAGGTTGTCGATATGGCCATGCTGAGTGTGCGATGGTTGATCGCTTCCTCGCCGCTCTCCACGGCGACGATGGCCGCCGCCATCAGCAAGTGCGCCAGTTCCCCTATGGTGCCCTCGCTGCGTGTGAGCAGGTAGCGAGCCATGTCCAGCGTGGCAATTGGGGAAGGCCGGCGCAGCGGGAGCGAAGCGGCGAAGCTGGCCAGCAGTGAGCAGCAATCGTCGTTGGCCTCCCATACCGGCAGCATCATCGGCTCGAAGCGATTTTCCAACTGGTCATCGGAGCGGATGGCTAGGTAGGCGTCGCGCGTGCCTACCCCAACCAACGGGATGCGCAGTTCGTTGCCGAGGAAGCGCAGCAGGTTGAGGAATTCCCGGCGGTTGACGCTGTTGCCGGCCAGCACGTTGTGCAGCTCGTCGATCACCAGCATGCGCACGCCGACCTTGCGCAGCAGTGCCAGAGCCAGTTGCTCCATTTCCGGCAACCGTGGGCGTGGGCGCAGCGGCGCGCCCATCGCGGCGAGCAGCGCGACGTAGAAGCGGATCACGGACGGCTCGGACGGCATCTGCACGACCAACACCGGGATGTGCTCCTGGTCGGCGTCGGAGCTGGCCGGGTGGGTGCGGCGGAACTTCTCGACGATCATCGACTTGCCATTGTTGGTCGGGCCAACCAGCAGCAGGTTGGGCATGCGTTGCTTGTTTGGCCACGCATAAAGGGCTTCCAGCCGGTTCAGCGCCTCGACTGCGCGCGGATAGCCGATCCAGCGGTCGGCGCGAAGGCGCTGGATGCGCTCGTCCGCCGGAAGACGGGCCAAGCCCTGGGCCGCCGGCAGCAGGTGGGACAGGTCGATGATGGGATATTCGTCCACGGCTACCACTCCTCAATCTGGTCGAACGGTTTGGCGGGTGGCAAGTTGTCTGCCTGCGGGTCGGCAATATCCGTATCCGGCGGAACGGGCTTGTCCGGCCGAGCTGATGTCTTGAGGTGCTGGCGGCGATCCGCGTCACGCCGCGCCTTGCGTGTGGCCTTCTGCGCGCTGGTCACAATCTCACGCATCTGGCCGATCATGCGGAACAGCGCCGACTCATCCACCTGTTCGCGCCCTTGCTGCCGCAGTTTCGCCAGCGCCTGCCGTTGTTCCCAGAGGGTGACAGCCGGATGCGACAAGGTACGGTAGGGAATTTCCAGGTAATGCTGTCCCTCCGGTTCCAGGACCCAGATACGGCTGATGTCGCGCGGATCGCGCCGGATCAGAAAGGACGGCCAGCGTTCACGCCGCGCAATCCACGGCTTGAGCGCATCGGCGTAGTAGTGGATGTGGTCGATGACAAAGCCGGTGCGGGTCAGCGTGCGCCGGAGGATCGGCAGAAAATCGACCAGGAACGAAGTAGCGCGTGTGACGACGGCCGGTACGCCGACACGCGCCACGGCCTCGGCCCAGCGCGCGGCCGGCGGTTGGAGCAGGCCGTTGTGCACCGAACCGTGGTAGGTGCCGACCGCCAATGTGAGCCAGCGCTCTAGCTCGCGCAGCGTCAGGGCGGCCTTGTTTTCGGAATCGTAGTCGCCGCGCTGGTCAGGGTTGGAGAAGGTCGTTCCCGGCAGTTCGTCGTGAATCATCTGCATCGCCGTGCCGATGATCCGTTCCACGATGCCGCCATAGTGCGGCTGTCCCAGCGGGCGATAGTCCAGCCGGATGCCATGCTGCTCGCAACCCCGGCGCAGGGCCTCGCTCTTGAACTCGGCCGCGTTGTCTAGGTAGAGCAGCAAGGGCTTGCCGCTCATCTGCCAATCCATTTCCACGTTCAGTCCTTCCAGCCAAGGGCGCTTGTCGCAGGCGACATGCACGAGGCACAGGCCAACCGAAACGGCAGACGGCGCTTCCAGCGTGACGACCATGCCGAGCACGCAGCGGGTGAACACGTCGATGGCGAGGGTCAGGTACGGGCGGCCAATAGGTTGCCGGTCGCGGTCATCGACCACGATCAGGTCGATGACCGTATGGTCTATCTGCACCTGCTCCAGCGGCGCGGTCACGGCAGGAGGCTCGCCGCCCACACCTTGTAGGTCACGAGCGGCATCCTGGCCTTCCCGCCGGCGGATGACCTTGCGCGGGTCAAGGCTAGCGATCCGTAAGGCCACGGTATTGCGCGCCGGCACTCGCAGTTTTTGAGCCTTGCACACCTGAGTGACTTCGCGGTGAAAGGCCGCTAGGCTGCGCTTCTGCTTGGTCAGGAACCGCTTTTGCAGTAGCTCGTGGATGACGCGCTCGACCGGTTCCGGCAAGCGCCCCTTACCTTTACCTCCACCGGACTGGCCGGGCACCAGATCCGTCACGAGGCCGCTGCCTTGCCGGGCACGCCGGATCAGAACGTATACCTGGCGCCGAGACAAGCCCAGCGCCTGAGCCGCCATATCGGCCGCTTCGTGCCCGACCGTCTCCGACTGCGCCAACGGACTGATGATCTCCGCACGACGGCGCGCACGCTCCCAAGCCTCATCAGGCAGAGTGGCCACGCCTTGTTCTGGAATCCGTGGGGTGTCCGTCGCCATGCTCACCTCGCTTTGGTGCACACGAGTATTGAGCATAGTCGAGATTGGTGCAGATCACTTCTGATATTGAACTGTCAGGAGCTGGCTGCACAACAGCCATTACGCCCAATCAACTGGTGCAGTCGTCTTCTGAAAATGACATTTATGGCCGCTGCTTGGATGCCTGAGAAACCACCGTTTTTTGAACACTGATAGATAGCTATATAGCTATCAACCGCGCCCCACCCCGCCCATGTGTTGCTATACTTGGTTCGCAGCCCTAGGCTCAGTCCTCTCCCGGCCACCATACTGGTGATGACACTAGGTTCGTTCTGGCCCTGTTATGCAGGGCCACCCCAATTCCTCGACAGACCCGCCTACTGGCGGGTTTGTCGTTTCTGGCCCATCCACAGCAAAGCTAGATAGCTAGCTATCACAGCAGCGCCGTCAGGTACGGCAGCGCCTGCGCCGCAAGTACGCCACCTGCCGCGTTTTCCAACACGGCTTTGATGCTTCCTGCGGTCGCTTTGATGATGGCCCACTTGGGCTTCGGTGATGCAGCCTGAGCCTGCAATGTCGCCAGCTCTGCCTGCAATTCATCGCGCACCTCGGCTTCGATGCGTCCCTGCTGGATGGCATCGCGCAGCAGCTCAATCAAGGCTGACAGCGCAGCCATGTCACCGCCTGTTTGAGTCTGGGTCTGGTTAGAGCTATTCGATCCGATCTGGATTTGGGAGCCGCTTACGTCTCCGAAGTGGTAATGCTGCTGCTGCACCGTCTGCTTCTCCTGCTGAGTGAACGTCATGCCTTCCCCGAGCACGCCTTTAGCCTCCAGATCAAGCGCCCATTCGAGCACCCGACTCCGCACCTTCTCGATGACACCCTGCACCTGCACGGTGGAAAACCTGAGCGCCGGGCGCATCGTCACACCGTTCGCCTCGCGCATCATTTGCATCAGCGTGTGCTCGATGTTGGCCGGAAAGTGGCTGTAAATGCCGGTTGTGCTCTGAGCAAGCTGCATCAGCTCCGGCACCGACTGTCGCACCTCGAAGTCCGACAGCAGCTCGGCCATGTCTGGCGGCGCAAAAAACGGGATCGGGCCATTGATCGGATTCTCGGCCATCAACTGCCCCTGCACCCGACGATAGTCAGGCACCTCTCCTGAGTAGTAGCCATTCAGTTCGCTGCTGATCCAATCGACCAGCTCAGGCACGGCCAGACGCCGCGCAACAACCAGCGCCCGGCGTAACAAATCGCCGGGCGACACCGAGGCATCAATTGCCGCATTCACCAGTTCCGGGACAAGAGCAGGCATCCTTCCTCCAAATTCTTGATAGCTAGCTATATATCTAGCTCGTTATCATCCGTCATTTCGGGAGCAGTCGCACCGTTTTTGCACCCATCCTCCCTGATAGCTATCTAGCTCGCTATCAAACTATGTGGCGGCATTGTGGTAACAAGATGGAAGGCAACACCAAGCCACCACCATAGAGCCACCATCCCGCCACGCTGTCACCACACAGGCAGCACCATCTGACCACCTTGTCACCACCTTCTAACCACCAAGCGCACACCATCCCAACACACTCTCACCACCATATTTAGATAGCTAGCTATCTTGAAAGATATATAGCTATCTCAAGGTGTGGGCGTATATGGAGCAGAGTCCACGCTGAATCGCCCCCCTCACCAACCCGGCCCCTCTGGCTCGTCGGGATGCATGTCAGGACGCGCCTGCTCTCGTTCAGCCGCGTCAAGCTGTCGCTGGAATGCCTCGGCCTCGGCTCGCGCTGCTGCGGTGGCCAGCTCGCGGGCCACGTCATCAACCGACCTGCCAGACCGCTCCGCAGCGCCAAGACGCTCAGTCACCGTGCCCTTGGCAATCTCAAGCTGTCCCATCAGCACCACAGCCGACACACCCAGCTCGAACTGCCCGATCTGGAGCATGGCCCGCTCAAATTGAGGCCACCGCGGATCGCGCTCGCCAGTCATTCGAGCAGGGGAGCGCACCCCACCGGAAGCCACTGACCGATACCGCGACCAGTCTGGCTTTGCCGTTGGCACTGGGACGGGCCTGCGGCGTTCGATCTCCACATTCAGCCGCTCTTGCAGCTCGGGGTTTGCAATCTGCACCCCCATCTCCGCAGCCAGCTCCAGCATCATCTGCTGATACTCAGGTGGCCCGCTGACCGTGACCCGCCCCCACTTCGCCTTCGCCAGTTGCAGCGCCGCCCGTGCCGCATCACGATCACTCGCGGCAGTCACGTCGATCCGCCGACCACAATCAACAAATGCAGGGCCTGCATCATCCGGTCGCCGGAATACAACCTGACGCCCACGCACCTCGGCCACGAACGCCCGGATGTCCCGAGGGGGCAGGGCAGGGGTGTCCGCGTCGCCGACCAGCAGCGCCTGATCGCTATTTCGATGTCGCCAAAGTTCGGCCAGTCCTGGCTCATCCAATCGCCGATACCAGTCCTCGACGCCGGGGAAAGCTGGCAACCGTTTCCGCAGCCGGTGGCGCTCGCCGCTCTGCCGCTGGATCAGCTCATCCCGTTCGGCCAGCCACTCAGCGCGTGCAACAGCGCCCAAGGCATACCGATTCCTGCCCGCATGGCCAGCCAGCAGTGCATCGCGCCGCGCTTCGTAGCGTGACCACGCGGCCTCTTGTTCCAGTCGATGACGCTCGCGCAGTGCTGCCGTTTCCTGTTTCCGCTCCCGCTCGTACTGCCGCCGCTCGCGCATGTAGTCGCTCATGCGAGGCGCATCCGGCTTGAGTGGCTCCAACTCCCGCTCTGAAATCACCATCCCTTCGGGAGCAGGCTCATATGCACCCAGACGCTTCTCCAACTTAGGCAAGGATGACTTTCGGCAGGCTTGGCTGGCCTTGACGGGCGTGTCTCCAACCCAGATCAATGCACCGCTCCCTTCGCGCTCGAAGCGGCACCCCACGGCGGCCAGCTCCGCGTGCAACTGCGCCCAACTCGATGCCGACCGCAAGATCGGCCCGGCAACCTCTTTGGCGGTACGCTCGGCACTCTGCACGCCTGTGCGAGTTTCGATGTCGATGGCTCGCTGGCTGATCGCGACATTTTCACGTGCCCGAGAGGCGGGGAGGGCGCTACGCAATGCCACGCGCTCCGCCTTCTGCTGCGTTTTCTGCGCCAACTGCTCAGCAAGCTGGCGTGTTCTCAGCTCATCGAGCGCCGCCTGCCGCTGCGCCTTCGTAGCTTCAACAGCCTCCAACTCTCGCCGCTCACGCTCATGCCGTCGCCGCAGCTCTTTACGGTCATCGGTTTGCCGCCGTCTGAGTGCCAAATCAGCCGACCAGCCCGCATCCGGCACAGCCTCACCGTTCTCGCCTCGGTAGGCCAGCGTGCCGTCTGGAAGCACCGTGTATCGAGCATTTCTCTCGGACTTCCAGCCTTGCGCGTGCTCGATCAATGCAATCGCCCGATGCTCCGCTTCCCTCGAGAAGCCACCGTTGATCTTGATGCACTCCAGTCGCTCAGGGTGCATCCGGTTGACTGCTATGTGCAGGTGGTAGTTATCAGTGTCCTCGTGCAGACCATAGATAATCTGACAATCGCTCAACCCAAGTTCCCTGAGCCAGATCGTTATCATCTCCTCGACCTGCTCAGGTGTCGGCTTCTCGCCCTCCCGCAAGCTCAGAACAAAATGCTCCACAGTGTTCTTGCTTCGCGTGGCATCTTCCGAAAGTGCGATCATCTCGCCAAGCTGCATCGACCGTTCAGCAGTGATGAACCCGCGTGCGCCGTGATAGACGCATTTCTCCGTCGCGCTCTCAGTCTGTGGATTGAGGATGTACTCGACCAGCTTGATAATGCGACGATGCTTCGCGGCCTTCGCATCTGGGTTACGAATGTGCTTTGAGATCATGTCCCAGCCTCTTGAAGAGCGCCGCCAGTACACTCCGCGTCGTATAAATCTCTGGGTAGTCCCGACTACGATGCTCTGCGAGGAAATGTTGCAACATCGCCATCAGCGACCGGATACGCCGCTGCATCACGCGATTTATGTTCGCAGACACCGGGCGACCGAATATCCGACGTCGAACGAGTGCGCCGGGTGTAATACCCGCCATCTCCGCATCCAACGCAAGTTGGTCTTTTTCTGCGGGCAGAAGACGCAACGTCACAATAGCTTCCAGTGCCACGCCATCTGACCTTCCAACGAACTCGACAACATCAGCGGCGCGATCATGCCGGACGCGGCTCGGCTTGATCTTTCCGGCCAGTGTCCGAGCGAACTTTTGCAGATCAACAATGGCCTCCGCGAGAGGAGGGAAGTAGGGTGACTGGCTTGCAGCGGAAGCATCCCACGCGGAGCGAACTACAGCGCCAAGCCGGATCAACTCTGCAACCAGATCACGATTCACATCACTGACAACGGGAGCGCCGAAGTACAGATCACGGACAAGGGCGCTCATGCTGACACCGCGTGCATCCGCCTCGGCACGCAGCGCATCGCGCTCATCTGGCTGTAACCGCAGCGCGAGCTTTGCTGTAAGCGGCTCATCGCCAATGCAAACGAACGGCACCCTTGCAACCCCCCTTGAAAACTGCTTGATAGCAAGCTGCAAACGCCACCCCCGGCGCGAGGGGGCAGGACGAAAGAGCCATCTTGTGAGAAGCGCAGCGCCGAACAAGTGGCGTCCATTGAATGATACAGGTCGGGGCGCGAAGCGTTCCGGCATGTGTCATACAATGGCCGTCCTGCATGTCTGCTTACAGCCATGATTCGGCTATCATAGCGCGTTGCCTCTGAACACGCAAAAGCGTATGATGTCAAGCGAGTTTTGTTGATTACAGGAATGGAGCAAGCACATGGCTACACTCACCGTTGAGCATGTCGAGCAGATCAGCGCAAAGCTGAAAGAACTACCTGCCGTTGAGAACAAGAAACGCCCGGTCAGCAAGCAAGAGGCCATCAAGCTGCTTGCAAAGGACATCAAAGCAATGCAGGCCCGTGGCTATACTCTGGAGCAGGTCAGCGAGCAGCTAAAGCAGCTTGGTGTATCTCTGGCAACACCAACGCTGCGCAGCTACCTGAAGAGAGCTGGAAGCGGAACGGCAACACGCAAGAAAGGCCGCGAAGCGGGTAGTGCAACGGCTATCGAAGATCAGCAACAGCCTGCTCAGCCATCGGCATAGGTGCATGAAGAGGGTAGATGCGTGGCAACAAGTGAGAGAACAGAAACAGATAGGAAAGTAATCAAGGAAGCAATCGTATTGCCTCTTGAACTACCCATATGGGTGACGAAGAATCCTCTCACTGAGCCAGCTAAAAAGAAACCGATGACGTTCGTCGAGCGACTGAAACGATGGATGCAACGATGAACGATCTACAGCGAGCCGCCGCCAGAGCACGCCCGGCACTTGCCGTTCTGGCCGCCGAGCTTGGCGAGCCGTCGCCGGATACGGTGCGGGCGCTGACAATCATCGGGCAGATGCTGGACGACATCGAGGCCGGGTGGCATCCACTCGACCGCCCCGACGACTGGCCCCAGCGTGACCGCTGGCCTGATCGTCCTCACTGGGAGAGGTGGCGGTGGGCAATCAAGGTGCTTGCCGATGCCTGTGGCGCAACGGCACATTGCACCCCAAAGTACCACTATATGAGAGTCGATGTCCGGCAAGCACGATCCGACGCGCTGACCGTGGCACTAGATGACATAGGATGCCTGATCGAGCTGGCGAGCGACAGGGGCTGACTGATGGCAATCGACAAACTCAACAGCCTGCAATTCCTGTTTTTCCGGTCGGACTACTTCCAAGAATTTGGCGATAGGGACGGCGTGTATGTGGATCGTGTGCCGTTTGAGTTGCGGCAGCGGCTGCTGCGGTGGACATGGCCGACGACTGCCCGCGATCAGTATTTTTTCCAGCACGAGGGCCGAGACGTTATCACGCGGGAAGGGTGGGAGGCGTTTGTGCGCTGGGTCTGTCGGGCGATGGATCGACAGCTAGGCGCAGAGGGCGAGCATACAGAGTCAGTCCGGCTTTCCGGCGATCCGCTGGAATCGTTGGCGGGCATCGACGAGATCATCAACCGTGGCGACCACGAGGCATTTGCCGGGCTGCTGCACGCCATCATTGAGCAGCCGGGCGGCCCCGTCGCTGATCGTGTTCGCACGCTCTATGAGCGTGTCCAGAATCGCGCAGCCGATCCAGAGTATGCAGCGTGGCCGCAATATCAGGCGGCCTACTGGCTGACCGTGGCAATGGGCCAGTTTCGCACCACTCGAGAGGACAAGGCGTGAGTCGGCCAACTGGCATTTGTTTGCGTTTCATCGCAATCATCCTGACCGCGCACGCTCAATGATGTCGGCAACGATCTGATCGACCTCAGCAGCCTGCGCCTCACGCGCCCACCATGCAGGTTTTGCTGCACATGCGTTAAGCACATTGACGATCATCATCAGGATTTCAGGATCGCCGTCATGGGCCACCTGAACGAGCATCGCACCAGCACGGCGGATGTCATCTGAGAGTTGCTGTAGTTCATCAGGTGTCGGCATTGTCGTCATCCTCAAGCGCGGCTTGAACCGTGGCAATCCTTGCCGCTCGACGACGAGCTAGCTCTTCACGCGCCCACTCGCCATCACGTTGCATTTCATCACGCAAAGCATCCAGCTCTGCCGGGGTCAGCAGCCTCACATCATCCGACGCACATCCTTGACTCATTTGCCACCCGAACCGCGATCAGACCTCTGCTGGACAGCCGCAAGTAGAGAGGCATTCTGAGCCTGTACAGCCTCCAACTGACCCGCCAGCTTTGCAGCAGATTCACGGGCTTCTGCCGCATCATGCCGAGCAACCTCCTGAGCCTCTTTTGCCTGCCCCAGCAGCTCGGTAATCCGCGCTGCATCCTGCTCCATCCGCGCCCGGTAATCGGCGTGTGCCTGAGCATCAGCAGCGGCTTTGGCCTTTTGCTCGGCCAACTCACCTCTCAGCGCCTCAATCTTCTCTGAAGCCTCACGACGAGCCGCATCAAGCTCGGCCCGTACCGTCTTCGTTTCAGAGTGCGCCTGCTCCAGCTCGCGAGCGTGAGTTTCCGCTGCAACCTTGGCCGCTTGTTCAGACGCCGCCAATCGCTCACGCAACTGAGCCAGCTCATCCCGCAGCGCCTCGATCTTCACGCCTGCGTCGCGACGGGCAGCATCCAGCTCCGAGCGCACGGCTTCGTGGGCATCAGCAGTGGCCCGTGCAGCTTGCTCAGTGGCAACCAGACGCTCACGCAACTGGGCCAGCTCGACCGCCTGCGCCTGCCCATGAGACTGAGCCTCACTGAGCCGCCTTTCCAGCGATTCAACTTCCGCCTGCGACTCGTCCAACCGTGTCTCCAGCTCGTCAACCGTCTGTGCGGCATCGACCAGCTCCCGCTCCGCCTGCTCACGCTGCTCACCAGCAGTGCGCAACACTTCGGCGACCCGGCGCTCAGCAGCCTTGACCGCCTTGTCGTTCAGCTCGACGGCCAACGTCGCAAGTCGCTCAGTAAGCGACTTGGTGACAGCAGCGACTTCCTCAGCCACCTCGACTGGCAGCTCCGCCACAGGCTCAGCCTCCGTCGTGTTCTTCGCAGCCAAATGCTCGTCCCACACTTGCTTGAGGCGATTGGGGTTGCCGCCACCGACCTTCTGGCGCAGGGCAAAGCCGGTCACATTGCGACCAGCGGCCACAAGGGCTTCACCAGCCGCGACGATCTCTTCCGGGGAAAACTCAGCAGGGCGCATAACCGATCCTCCATCACATGATGGCCTCATTATAACACAACAAACAAAGAAACAAACAAATAAACTAACAAACTAAAAAGGTCGCCTGTCCTCCCGGATGTCGAGCACGAGCTGCCGCCTCGCCTGCGGCGCGTTGGCTGGCCAGCCGCCGACGCCGGAAAGACTGCGCTATTCCGTCGCCGTCGCCCGGCTCCGCAGAGGGCATTGGTGAAGATGCGGACAGACCGCTTCGCGCTGGCAGACCTCGGCCAGCAGGACAGGCTCGACGAGATCGTCACCGATGCCGCACGCGGCCTCGAAGACACGTTCGACGTGAACGAACGCTCGAACACGAGCACAGGGAAATCGACGGATGGTGACTTGCATGACTTGGGCCTCCGATGGGCAAGTGAAAACACATCACCATCTTGGCGTCACGACACCACCGGCAGGAAGCAGCAAGCTGCTTTTCAAGTAGCTCCGGTCATTTTTTAAATGACGAGTAGCCGTAAGGAGGGCGGTGGGTAACTCGCCAGAGTTATCCACGGGCCGACGCGCAGCGCCCAAAGGGCGCGAAAGAACCGGGTCAAGGGGTTGGTGCGGCCCGCAGCGCAGCGAGGACACGGCCCCTTGACGCGGATGCTGTTGAATAGCCTCTACGTGTGGGTAGGTTCAAGGGCGTAGCCCACCGAGCCTGCCCACGCGGCCAGTCCGGCAAGATCGGACGCGGGAAGCCCGAAACCGGCAAGGTTTCGCGGTCGCCGAAGGCTTGAAATCCACCACTCAAACGCTGGAAACACGCGAGGACGACAACCGCTTAACCGCCGCAACGAAGTCGAGCCGCAAGAGGTGCATAGCCAGATCAATCGCACCGCCACCACCTTTGTCTGCACGGGTATCGAAAAACTTGGCACCAGTCACCAGCAGCTCGAAAACCTGGCCACCAACTGCAACATGCAACCGGATCGTGGCCGCATCCTTCACCGGCTGAAAATCCGGATCGCGCTTCCAATGCAGCCCGAGGGCATCAAGAGCCTTTGTCACAACCATCGACCGAAGCGACTCCAGCAGCTCAGGGCTAAATGATCTCTTTGCCATCACCAACAAACCTCCATCCATCACCCCGAGGGGGAAGCCGCCCGATGGGCGGCAGGACTACTACTTCGCGCCTTCGGCGCTGCGCGTCGGCCCGTGGATAACTCTGGCGAGTTACCCACCGCCCTCCTTACGGCTACTCGCATTTAAAAAATGCTGGGGCTACTCAAAAGCGAAAGCCCCCCAGACAGCACTACGAAGAATCGAGAGGCTCCAAATCCAACCCCTTGGCAATCAAATCAACCAACGAGGCACGGGGGGCAGATACCTGATGTACACCATGCTTAACATCCGATCTGGGTGCTGCGACCACCTCCAATACGGCGACAACTGCTGGCTTGAGCACTTCGGCCAGGACATGCTTATAGGCCGCGACTGTCTGTCGAGAGAGGCCCGCCAGACGCGCAATAGCGGCTTGAGTGAGGGTTTCGCCCTTCTGCTGGAGCTGGCGGCAGGCAGCCCGAACCTTGGACTCTGTGGCCTTCTGCCTGACCTCGTGCGTGCGTGCGGCTGCAAGTCGCTGCCGCTCAACCAGCGGCAAGTCCTTATCGAGCTGCATCACGCCTCGATGGCAGCGGCTATCGCCCCTGTAACGATCCCATGTCCAGCGGGCGACCGATTTCACCGTGGCGCGCAGCGAGGACAGGGGCAGGTCGCCGGAGAAGCCGAGCTTCTGGAAACTGTTGCGGTTATGTGCGTAGGCTTCCAGCAAGCGGGTGAAGGTCGAGAATGACCCCTTTTCGCGCTCGCGGTTGACGATGGAATAGGCGTAGTAGCGCAGGTGCTCGAACAAGATGCAGTGCCGCGAATGGCTGACCTCATCGAGCTGCGGCCCTTTACCCCACGGCGAGGACACGGCCAGCTCCACATAGTCGGCCAGCTCGCCCAGCTCATAGATGTGGCTGTGTATCTCCCATGTCAGCCACCACGGATGGCCGGGAGTTTTGGCGACCGGCCCGCTGTGGAAGTCTGTGTCAGCGTCCAGACGGGCGGCGAACGCCTCATAGACGGCTTTCTGAGTGTGATCACCGGATTTGATGTTGTGATGGTCACCCTCCGCGATGGTGAACTGCCGCATGAACGCCGATCCGCCCTTCTGCTTGAACGCGAGGGTGCCCTGCACTCCGGCGTTTTCAAGGCCATGCCCTTCGGGTGCGGGCTACGCCCGCAGCCTTGACAACGCCTACGTTCCGGGCGAGTTGTCGCCAGGCAGTAGGGCTGACTCTGCACGCAGCGCGCGCCAGTACGTAAAGCACAAACCGTGCCCGAACGGAGTCGATAACGCGCTGATATTTCAGAAAAACTTTTGGTCATCGAAGATGAGGGACTTCAGGCCTCGAACATCACCCAAAATGACCAAAAACACGCTGTTTTACATCGTTGAGGATGACCGTGCTCACAACCGCAAAACCCCGATGGGTGGCCTGATGGCCGATCAGCCCTTCGGGCCGGAATCGGTGCAACTGACCTGCACCATCGACGGCACCTATGCCGCCCACGAAAACGAGTACCGGGAGCCATGACCATGCACAAGCTGCTTGCTCTGGCCGCACTGGTGGCCGTGACTCCGGCACTGGCCAATACCTGCATGGTGTCGCCAACCGAAAAGCAAACCGTCTCCGGGCGCTTCGGCAAATTCCGGGGTGAAGGTGCGGGGAACTTCGGCAGCGCCAACCAGAAGCCGCACATGCACGATGGTCTGGATTTCTCGACCAGCGGCGCATCGCAGCCCCTGTACGCCACCACGGACGGCAAGATCACCTTCATCGGCAACCGGCGCTCGGCGGGCAACGCGATCCTCATCGAGCGCAGCAATGGCGACGTGGTGGCGTACTACCACATGAGCGGCTTTGCCACCGGCCTGAAACAGGGCATGGAGGTCAAAGCCGGGCAGTACATTGGCCTGTCCGGGAACACACCCAGCGACGCGATGGTGAAGCACCTGCACTTCACCTACGGCACCGCGCAGAAAGATGAGGCCCGCGCCAAGGCTTTCACTCAGAGCGCATCGAAAGGCACCTTCAACCCCGGCCAACTGCCGTCCGCGTTCAATCAGCAGCAAGGTATCGGCTGGAAGACCGATCCGGCCCCGTATTTCTGCGCGACGTTCCCGATCCAAGACGGCAATCCGCAGCACTACCCGATTTTGGGCAAGGACACTAAGGAGCAGCACGCCATCCTGTTCGGCAGCGTCCCTCCCGGTGGCGTAGCTCCGAACGTCAAGTTCGAGCCAGCACAAGTCGCGGCGGCGAATGCGGACGCGGCGCTGGCCGCTGCCGAGGGCAAGTCTCCCACCGAGTGGCTGTCGGACAAGGACGGCTACGGCTCGCTACCGACCGCGCCGATTGGCGGCTACCAGACGATGAGTACCCAAGAGATGCTGCTGACCGAGGCCGGACGCCGGTTCGGCGACGCCGAGTGGAACAACAACGTCACCAAGGTATCCAGCCGGGCGCTCTGGTCGGATTACGTCCATGCCGTTGGCGTCAGCAACTACTTGTCTGAGGCGATCTACCGCAAGAAGGAGCGTGTCGAAGCTCTGCTGGCCACCTACACGTCACAGAAGACTGAGCGGCTGCGCAAGCAGACTGCCACAGCACATGATCGGGCGCAGCGCGGCGGCGTGTCGCGCAGCATCCAATAGCGGAGGAAGGCAACATGTTTGTGTTTCTACATCCAGACGTGATGGAACGTCTCTGCATGGAGAAGGAAGAACGGCAGAGGTTTGTCCAGGCCATGCGCTCGTGCCCCGGCGTGATCTTGGAGTTGCTGCCGTTCGCGCCCCGAAAACGCAGGCCAGAACCTCGGATCGTGCTGATTCCGTCTAGTTGCCGACGGCAGCGGGAATACCGCCGCGAGGAACTGGTCATCTACTGCGACCGATTTGATCTCGTCGAGAAAATCACGCTGCTGGCATACATCTCGATGCTCCAGATGCGGATCGAGCAGGAGGTGATGGAGGAGCAGTAAGCCTACCCCTGCCGGGCTTTCATGATGATGGCGGCGGCAACAGCCGCCGCTTCGTTTTCGGCAGCCTCACGCGCCCACCAGGCTGGCTGGGCGGCAGCACTCGACAGCGCCCCGGCTGCCCACAATGCAAGTTCCTGATCGCCCAGATTGATTGCCTGAGTGAACACCGCACCAAGCTGCCGAAGCTCGTCGGCCAATTTCTGATATTCGGCGGCGGTCGGCATCACTCGCTCCTGTTTTTCTTGACACCCTTCGGCGCAACGCCAGCCGCTGCCAGCCGCTCTTCGAGGCTGGCAAGCTGCCGCTGAACATCGCCAGCCTTGGCAAGCTGCCCTTGCAGGTCGATCACCTGCTGCTCGGCCTTCCCAAGAGCAGAGCGAGTCTCGCGAAGCTCCGCCTCCATGCGCGTCGCGTGCTCGGCACGCTCTTCCAGACGGCCAACCTTCAATTCCAGCGCCCGATTTGCCTCTCGCAACGCGGTAAGCTCATCAGCACGGGCGGCATCCTGCGCTTCCAGTCGGGCGATTTCTTCGGTCGCCTCGGCCAGTTCGGCCTTCATTGCGTTCACGCGGGCCTCCGCATCCTTGCGCACTGCCTCGGACTCCACCCGCGCCTGCTGAGCTACCTCGGCGTAGATGCTGCGCACGAGGTCTGCCCCGCGTGCCAGCAGGGCGTCCGGCACTTCTACGGCAGCCTCTTCGCCTTTCTCGCGCCGGGTCTCCCAGTCAGCCAGCATCGGCTTGAGCGTGGTGAACGATCCGCCGACCCGCTGCTGGATCAGTCGGAAGGTGGGCTTGCCGCCTGCGGCGACGATGGCATCAGCGGCGGCATCAACCGCCTGTTGAGTGACGACCTGCTGCATGGCTACCTCCTTTGCATCGTAACATCGTAACGTGTTACGTTATGATAACGTAACGGCAACGAAGGGACAAGAGGAAACAGCCTTCGCTCCCGCTGGTCGCTGCGCGTCCGCCCGTGGACAACCTGCCCGCCCACAGCGCAAGGCTATGGACGGCCCGCCGTCGGCGGGTACGCAGGTATGCCCACCGGCTCCCTTGCCGGGGCTACTCGCATTTTTCAAATGCTGGATGGGCTACTTGCTGACGCCTCGCTGCGCTCGTTGTCGGCCAGCCGACAAGCGCGGAAAGCTGCGCATTCCCGCCTTGCCGTAAGCGGTAACCGAGCGGCGTTCTTGCCTACTTCGAGCGCGGGTGGAGATCGGATCGAAGCGGATTGGCCGCGAAGTGTTGC
>NZ_AMXF01000005.1 GCF_000310225.1 Thauera phenylacetica B4P | reverse complement strand
TGCCGTTTACGGCGCCGCCGGCGCCCACTCGACGACGCCGTTTAACGACGCCAGATTTGTGCGGAATCAGGGAGCCGGCAACACTTGTAAAGTTGGATGGGCAGTTCACTGTTCATTTCATTGCTCCACGGTCATGAAATGCCCCATTGGGGCGGGTATGGGCCATCCCGGAGGAATGTCCCGGTCGAAGTCGGGTCGCTGAATCGCGGCCTTGGGGCGTCATGTCATCGCATCGCCACATAGGTCCCCGGCGCATCACCAAGCTGTGGTTGCGTGCCGCTCATCGCAGGCGGCGCCACGCGCCCGGTCGAACGCCGCGCCAGCCATTGCTGCCAGGCCGGCCACCAGGAGCCCTCGTTCAGCGGGGTTTCGGCACGCCACGTTTGCGGATCGACGTAGCGAGCGCCGACGCTGCGGGTCGCAATCTGGTAGCTGCGCCGCGGGTGCCCCGGCTCGCTGACCACGCCAGCGTTGTGCCCGCCACTGGTAAGTACGAAGGTCAGCTCCGCATCACTGAGCAGGTGCATCTTGTACACGGATGGCCAAGGGGCAACGTGGTCGCGCACCGTGCCGACGATGAGCATCGGCACTTCGATGTCGGCGATCGCTACCGGCCGTCCGCCGACCTGGTAGCGTCCCTCCGCCAGATCGTTGCTCAGATACAAGCGCCGCAGGTACTCGCTGTGCATGCGATAGGGCATGCGCGTCACGTCGGCGTTCCAGGCCATCAGGTCATTGAACTGCTGGCGTTCGCCCAGCAGGTACTCGCGCACGCGGCGGGACCAGATCAGGTCGCGCGAGTTGAGCATCTGAAACGCACCGGCCATCTGCTTGCCGTCGAGATAGCCCTTGTCCCACATCCCGGCTTCTAGCCAAGCCAACTGGCTGTCGTCGATGAACAGTGCGATTTCGCCCGATTCGCGGAAATCGGTCTCCGACGCCAGCAGGGTCAAACTGTGCAGCCGATCGTCGCCATCGCGCGCCATCGCGGCAGCGGCGATCGTCAGCAAGGTGCCGCCCAGGCAATAGCCAACCGCCTGCACCTTGCGCTCGGGCACGATGGCCGTGACCGTGTCCAGCGCATCCATGACCCCCAGCCACCGGTAATCCTCCAGGCCAAGGTCACGATCGGCCGCGGTCGGGTTCTTCCATGAAATGATGAACACCGTGTGCCCGTGATCGACCAGGTACTTCACCATCGAGTTGTGTGGCGACAGGTCGAGGATGTAGTACTTCATGATCCACGAGGGCACGATCAGCACCGGCTCGGCATACACATCGGGCGTCGTCGGTGTGTACTGGATCAGCTCGATGAGGTGGTTGCGGAACACCACCTTTCCTGGCGTGACCGCCACGTCCTTGCCGACCTCGAAGCCTTCGACCCCGGCCGGCGCATCCTCAAGCG
The DNA here is from genome assembly GCF_000310225.1 of Thauera phenylacetica B4P. Taxonomy (GTDB): domain Bacteria; phylum Pseudomonadota; class Gammaproteobacteria; order Burkholderiales; family Rhodocyclaceae; genus Thauera; species Thauera phenylacetica. Next base: position 52,659 of record NZ_AMXF01000005.1, on the reverse strand, counting down.
CGAGACGCTGCGCATCGTCGAAGAAGTTCATGGCGCCACGCCACAGGTTGGCGCCGCCGCTGGCACTGATGGCTTCCAGCACTTCCGGATTGGTCCAGACGAAATTCGAAGGCGACCACATGTCCAGCCACTGCCGCCCCGCGAAAGTGACCATGTTCTCGTGATGGCGCGACACGCCACGCACGCCGGTGGTGGCGTTGTGCCACCACTGCTGCTGCAGCAAGAAGCCCTGGTAAATGACGTTGAACGGCCACTGCTGCCACGCTGGAGCCGCGAACCGCCGATCCTGCTCCAGCGGTTCGATGCACGTGGGGCAGCCTTGGGCGCTTGCAGCGTGCGCGGCGTAACGTGCCAAGCGTTGCTGCTTGTGCAACCCCTTTTCGATCAGGCTGCGCTGCTTGCCCGGTGAAAGGCTCAGGTGCAGCGCCCAGTCGTACCAAGCCAGCAAACCCGCAGCCGGCGACAGCCCGCCAGTGGCGCGCGCCCGCCAGGCGTTCGCCAGCGTATCCAGGACATCGGGGTGAAAGATTTCGGATGGTGCCGGCACGGGCTTGTCAGACGTGGCAAGGGCGTTCATGTTTTATCATCTCATTTAGCAAGTGACTTGTTACTATCTTATCGCTTGCAGGAAAAGATGCAAGCCTTGCTGGCCATGTGGGATGAATTTCCGCTGGCGCCCCGGCGAACCGACTTCCCGCACCCTCAACGAACTAGCCGACTTGTCAGTCGAATGCCTCGTCCCCGCTTGAATGGCGCGCTCGCCTCTTGAGATTCATCAAAGTCGGTCGTTGAGCGCACCGGATGGACAAGAGCTGGCCCTTACCGCCCCAGCCTGTCTGCTTTCTGATCTTGCGTCATGGTTAATTTGCGTGTTAGGATAGTAATAGGTCACTTACTACATGGAGTCTAATCGGTGAACGAACGTCCTCAATATCTGTCCGCCGAAGAGCGGCGGGAGGCCACGGTGCAAGCCGTGGTCGACTTGGCAGCCGAGCAAAACCCGGCCGAAATCACGACTACGGCCATTGCCGATCGAATGGGTTTGACGCAGGGAGCGCTGTTTCGCCACTTCCCCACCAAGCACGCGATCCTGGAGGCAACGATGACCTGGGTCGGCGAGCGACTGCTGGAGCGCGTGGACAAGGCGGCCGAAGGCACTAAGTCGCCTGCCGCGGCGCTCGAAGCCATGTTCATGGCGCATATCGACTTCGTGGCCAAGCATCCAGGCGTGCCGCGCATGCTGTTCGGAGAACTGCAGCGCTCTAGCGAGACGCTCGCCAAGCGGATGGTGCAGACCTTGATTCGTCAATACGAACAGCGCCTGCGCCGTGTGATGGAAGCCGGCAAGGTGCAGGGCGAGTTGGATGCGGATCTGAATGTGGATGCCGCCGCCGTGTTGTTCATCGGCACGATCCAGGGACTCGTCATGCAGTCGCTGCTGGCCGGCAAGGTCAGTCGCATTCGGCGAGACGCGCCGGGCGTGTTTGCCATCTATCGGCGTGGCATCGAAAGCACCAAATGAAGGATCCGTCTGCTCCGCAAGCGCGACTGCGACCTCCAAACCCTTCGATAAATCGGGAGCAACAAACATGATGGCACACAGCGGACGCGCGATCTGGATGCGTGTGATTTCCTTGATTGCCATCGGATTTGGCCTGCTGACCCTCCAGGAAGGTGGCGCAGTGCTGTTTGTCGACGGTGCGGCGCGCCAGGCAGCCGGGCACTATGTGCCGTTCGTGCTCTGGTTCAATTTTCTGGCCGGTTTCGCCTACATCGTCGCGGGCGTTGGCTTGTGGATGCGCCGGCGCTGGGCTATGTGGTTGGCGGTTGCCATCGCGGTGGCGAGTGCGCTCGTGTTCCTGGCTTTCGGAGTGCATGTGGTTCTGGGTGGCGCCTGGGAGCGGCGGACGGCGGCGGCCATGACGCTGCGCACGCTGGTGTGGGCGGGCATAGCGGCCATGGCTTGGCGCCGGTCAGCGGCGAATGTGCCGACCGCGCGCGAGCACTGAACATATTTATCTAGCGGAAACCCTTCAATGACCACTCCAAACCTCTCCATCAAAAAAATTCGTTGGGCCGTGATCGCTGTCGTCGTGATCGCTCTTGGCGGCGCACTGGCGTTCTGGCTATCGCGCGACCGTAACAAGGAAGATGCGTTGCGCCTCTACGGCAACGTAGACATCCGCGAGGTGCAACTGGCCTTCCGCCAGCCCGGGCGCGTGATGCAGATGGCTTTCGATGAGGGTGATGCCGTCCGCGCCGGCGCGCGCCTGGCCGCGCTCGACGCGCAACCGTATCGGGACGCCCTTGTGGCGGCACAGGCCCAGGTGCAGGTGGCGCAGGCGGAACTGGCCAAGCTGCGCCGTGGCCTGCGGCCGCAGGAAATCACCCAGGCGCGCGAGGCGCTCAAGAAAGCTCAGGCGCTCGTCACCGAGGCCGAGCGCAATTTTCAGCGCCAGAGCGGCCTGCTGGCATCGGGCGCCAGCAGCCAGCGTACGGTCGATGCCGCCCGCACCGCAAGGGATCAGGCCGCCGCGGGCGCCGAAGCAGCCAAGGCCGCCTTGTCGCAAGCAATCGAAGGTTTTCGCAAAGAGGACATCGCCGCGGCAGAGGCTCGTCTGGCGGCCGCGCAGGCAGCAGCAGCGCAAGCCACCACGTCCCTGGCGGACACCGAATTGACGTCGCCCAGCGACGGAACCGTCATCGCGCGGGTGCGCGAACCCGGCAGCATGGTCGCGAGCCAGAGCACGGTCTACAGCCTGAGTCTGGATAAGCCTGTGTATGTGCGCGCCTACGTGGGTGAGTCGGATCTGGGGCGCATCGCGCCCGGCACGGCGGTGCGCGTCAAGAGCGATTCTTCGGAGAAGGTCTATCGCGGCCAGATCGGCTTCATCTCGCCGCGCGCCGAGTTCACGCCCAAGACGGTGGAGACAACGGACTTGCGCACGGATCTGGTCTATCGCCTGCGCATCGTCATCGACGAAGCCGATGACGACGCCGCCTTGCGCCAGGGCATGCCCGTGACGATAGCGGTCGATGCCAAACCAGTCTCTGGCGCGCGCGTGGGGGAGCGTTGAGATGCAGGCGAACACGGCCATGGCCACCACGCCTACAAGCGCCAGCGCCGATAGCGCCGCCGTCGTCATCGAAGGCCTGAACAAGCATTTTGGCGACGTAAAGGCCCTGCGGAGCTTGAGCGCACGCATCCACTATGGGCGGCTGACGGGACTGGTCGGCCCCGATGGCGCCGGTAAGACGACGCTGATGCGGATTCTGACCGGGCTCCTGGTGCCCAATGCTGGCCGTGTCACTCTGGCCGGCTTCGACGTGGTCAAGGACAACGACGCGATCCACGTCGCCAGCGGCTACATGCCGCAGCGCTTCGGCCTGTACGAAGACCTGTCGGTGATGGAGAACATGCGGCTGTATGCGCAGTTGCGCGGCATGGATGCGGATCGCAACGCCGCGCTGTTCGCCGAACTGCTAGATTTCACGCGCCTCGCGCCCTTCACCAAGCGCCTGGCCGGCAAGCTCTCCGGCGGCATGAAACAAAAGCTCGGCCTTGCCTGTGCGCTCATGGCGCGACCCAAGGTGCTGCTGCTGGACGAGCCTGGAGTCGGGGTGGACCCGGTCAGCCGCCAGGATTTGTGGCGCATGGTGCAGGCCCTGACCGATGAGGGCATGGCGGTGGTCTGGTCCACCGCCTATCTGGACGAGGCCGAGCGTTGCGAAAGCGTGCTTCTGCTCAACGAAGGCCAGTTGCTCTTCGACGGCCCACCGCAAGAGCTGACCGCGCAGCTCAAAGGCCGGAGCTTCCGTCTTGAAGATGTCGGCACCGAACGCCGAGCAGTCCTGACGAAAGTCCTGGATTTGCCCAGTGTCAGCGATGGTGTGATTCAGGGCGCTGGTGTCCGCGTGGTGCTGCGCGAGGGCGCGACCGTGCAGGACGTACAACTGCTGGCGGATCAGGCCCAAGTGCGCCTGGCCCAAGTGCCGGCCCGCTTCGAAGACGCCTTCATCGATCTTCTCGGCGGCGGCCCCGGCGGTACATCGCAGCTCGCCGAGCGCCTGTCGCCGGTCGAGCTGGGTTCCGACATTGCGGTGTCTTGCCGCAATCTCACCAAGCGCTTCGGCGAATTCACGGCCACCGACAACGTCAGCTTCGAAGTGCAAAAGGGTGAAATCTTCGGCCTGCTTGGGCCCAATGGCGCCGGCAAATCCACTACCTTCAAGATGCTGTGCGGCCTGCTCAAGCCCACTGCGGGCGAGGCGCAAGTGGTGGGGCACGATCTGCGCCGCGCCACCGGCGCAGCCAAGAGCCGACTCGGCTACATGGCGCAGAAGTTCTCACTCTACGGCCTGCTTTCGGTGCGGCAGAACCTGGAATTCTCGGCCGGCGTCTACGGGCTGGAAGGTGAAACCCGCCGCGAACGCATCGAGGAAATGATCGCCACCTTTGATCTGGGCGGCTGGCTGTCCTCGACACCCGACTCCCTGCCGCTGGGGCACAAGCAACGCTTGGCATTGGCCTGCTCGCTGATGCACAGGCCCCCGGTGCTGTTTCTGGACGAACCCACTTCAGGGGTAGATCCCATCACCCGGCGCGAATTCTGGACCCACATCAACGGTCTGGCACGCAAGGGCGTGACCATCATGGTCACCACCCATTTCATGGACGAGGCCGAATACTGCGACCGCGTCGCCATGCTTTCGCGCGCGCGTCTAATCGCCCTGGATACGCCTGATGCGCTCAAGCGAATCGCCGCCAATTCCGAGCGGCCCGACCCGACCATGGAGGACGCCTTCATTCACCTGGTGGAGTCTGCCGACCGTCAGATGGAGGTTGCCGCATGAACGCCGTTGAGAAGCACAAGGCCGACGCTGGCCCGACCCAGGGCGATCTGCGCCGCTTTGACCTGCGGCGCCTGGTGGCCCTGGTCACCAAGGAAAGCTACCAGGCACTGCGCGATCCCTCGACGCTGCTGATCGCGTTCGTGCTGCCGGTGGTGTTGCTTTTGCTGTTCGCCTATGCGGTATCGCTGGATGCCAAGGAGGTTCGCGTCGGTGTGGTGCTGGAGTCGCCCGGCGCGTCGGCCCAATCTTTGGGCGCAGCCTTTTCCGGCACGCGCTTCCTGAACACACACTTCGCCCATGACCGCCGCGAAGTGGCCGAGCAGCTCATCTCAGGCACGCTGCGCGGCTACGTGGTGATCCCGCAGGACTTCGAGCAGCGTTTGGCCCAGCGCGGTAGTGAACCGCTGGTGCAGATCGTCACCGATGGTTCCTACCCCAACACTGCCAACTACGTCGAAAACTATGCCCGCGGCGTGGTGCAGTCCTGGCGTGCGGGATTGGATGCTGCAGCGCCGGCGCAAGCCATCGTGCTGGAGCCACGCTACTGGTTCAACCCCGAGTTGGAAAGCCGCCGCGCGCTGATTCCTGGCGCCATCGCCATCGTCATGACCATCATCGGCACCATGCTAACGGCGCTGGTGGTGGCGCGCGAATGGGAGCGCGGCACGATGGAGGCGGTGCTGTCCACACCGGCCTCGGTGGCCGAAATCCTGATCGGCAAGCTGCTGCCGTACTTCGTGCTCGGCATGCTGTCCACGCTTGGCGCGGCGGCGCTGGCGGTGTTCGTGTTCGGCGTGCCGATGCGGGGCTCGCTGGCAGCGCTGCTGCTGCTGTCGGCGGTGTTCATGGTGCCGGCGCTGGGCCAGGGTCTGCTGATCTCGTCACTGGCGCGCAACCAGTTCTTGGCGGCGCAGATCGCGCTGTTCTCGGGCTTCCTGCCGGCTTTCATGCTGTCGGGCTTCCTGTACGAGATCGACGCGATGCCCGCACCGATCCGGGCCATCACCCGGGCGGTTCCGGCGCGCTACTTCGTCGATTCGCTCAAGACAGTGTTCCTGGCCGGCGACATCTGGGCCGTCTTCCTGCCCAACCTGGCGGCCATGGCGGCGATCGGTGCGCTGTTCTTCGTCATCGCCAAGCGCGCCACGCGCAAAAACCTGGAGTGAACCGATGTTCTTCTCTGCATTCTCGTTCACCCGCCTGCGCGCCCAGTTCATCAAGGAAGTGCTGAGCGTCCTGCGCGACCCGCGCAGCCGCATGGTGGTGTTCGCCCCACCGATCCTTCAATTGCTCATATTCGCTTTTGCCGCGACGCTGGAGGTGCGCAACGTCGACATTGCCGTCTACAACCAGGACGCCGGGCGTTGGTCAAACGAACTGGTGCAGCGCCTGGACAGTGCCCGCTTCATCACCCACGTCCGGCACGTCGACAGCCAGCTGCAGCTGCACGAGCTTATCGACCGCGGCGAGGTGATCGCCGCGCTCGCTATTCCCGTCGATTTCTCGCGCGCCATCGCCGCCGGTGACAGCGGCAGCGCCCAGGTGCTGGTCGATGGCCGGCGCAGCAACTCGGGGCAAATCACTGTGGCCTATCTGTCCACTATCGCTGCTGAGGTCGGCGCTGAGGTCATTCCCGACGCGCAAGCGCCGACGCCGGTCGTCGTGCGCCACTGGTTCAATCCGAACCTGGTCTATCGCTGGTACATAGTGCCCGGCCTCACGGGCATCCTGGCGCTGTTCAGTTCGCTGATGATCACTTCATTGTCGATTGCGCGCGAACGCGAGCTCGGCACCTTCGACCAATTGCTGGTGTCGCCCACCTCGACACCGGAAATCATCATTTCCAAGTCGCTGCCGGCGCTGGCCATCGGCACGCTGCTGGGCCTGTTCATGATCAGCGCCGGCGTCTTCCTGTTCGGCATTCCGTTCACGGGCTCGTTCGCGCTGCTGCTGGCCAGCCTGGTGCTATTCATCGCCTCGGTGGTCGGCATCGGCCTGATGATTTCCGCCGTCAGCATGACGCAGCAGCAGGCCATCCTGGGCGCGTTCGCCGTCGGTATTCCGGCGGTGCTGATGTCCGGCTTTGCCACGCCTGTGGAAAACATGCCCGTCGTCCTGCAATGGCTGGCTCAGGCCATTCCGCTGACCCACTTCCTGATCATCGTCGAAGGCAGCTTTCTCAAGGCCATGCCGACCGGTGACATTCTCGCCAGCCTGTGGCCGCTGGCGGTCATCGCCCTCGCCACGCTGACCATGGCCACCGTATTCGTCCGAGGACGCCTGCAATGAAATCCAAGACCCGCACACCCTTTCTTCGCGCAACCGCCACCGGCCTGACCCCTGGGCGCGTACGTCCCCTCGCGCTGGCACTGTCCTGCGTGCTGCTGACTGCCTGCGCAACCGTGGGCCCCGACTACCGCGAACCACCGCCGGTCGACATCGGCAGCGGCTGGACTCTGCCGTTGGCAAGCGCATCCCAATCCGCAGACTTAAGCCAATGGTGGTCTGCACTGGATGACCCCGCCCTCGATCGCCTGATGGTCACGGCGCTGGCACAGAACCTGGATCTGCGCCAGGCTGCGGCACGCATCGATGAGGCGCGCGCCTTGCGCGATCGTGTGGCCGGCGAAGCATTGCCCACTGTCGGCGCAGGTGTCAGCGTCAACCGGCGCCGTCAAAGCGAGAACGGCCCTTTGCCCGTAGGCTCCATCCCCGGTCTTGACGCCACGCAGACCATCTACGACGCGGGTTTCGACGCGGCCTGGGAGGCCGACTTGTTCGGGGCCAAGCGGCGCGCCCTGGAAGGCGCTGGCGCCCGCCTGCAGGCGACCGAAGCCGAGGCACAGGGCGTACGCATGCGCATCGTGGCCGAGGTCGCGCGCACCTGGTTCAACGCCGTCGGCGCCCGCTACGAGTTGCACGCACAACAAGCCACGCTGGATACGCTGCAGCAGACTTGGGAGTTGGTGCGCCTGCGGCATGCGCTGGGCGACGCGTCGGCCGCCGATGTAGAGGCAGCTTACGCCCAATGGACGGCAGTCAACGCGCTCATCCCGGATATCGAGGCGCGCCAGCGCGCCGCGGTGCTCAGCCTGGGCGTGCTACTCGGCGCACCGCCGGAGCGGGAGCTGGCACTGCTTGATAGCCCCTTGGCGCCGAGCACGCTGCGGGCGCTGCCGGTGGGCGAGCGCGCCGACATGCTGCGCCGGCGCCCGGACGTGCTGGCTGCGGAACGTCGCCTGGCAGCGAGTTCGGCCGACATCGGCGTGGCCACGGCCGAGCTGTTTCCCAAACTCTCCATCGGTGTCGGTGGCGGGTTCCAAGCGCTCAGTACGGGCGATTGGTTCGATGCCTCCAGTGCGCGCTTCTCCATCCTGCCGATGATTTCCTGGCGCCTGTTCGACGGCGGCCGCGTGCGAGCCGAAATTCGGGCACGCGAGGCCGCCGAGCGCCAGGCCGCGCTGGCCTATGAGCAGGCCGTGTTAGCGGCCCTGGGCGACGCCGAACGCGCGCTGGTCGACTACCACAGCGGGCTGGATACTTTGGCGCGCCGCGGCATGTCACTGGATGCGGCGCGCACCAGCTACGGCCACGCCAGGACGCGCTACGCGGCAGGCGACATCGCGCTGGTCGAACTGCTGGCCGCCCAGCGCAGCCTGCACGAGGCCGAAACCGCAGCCGCGCGGGCACATACCAACGCCGCCGTGCAATTGGTGGCGCTGTACAAGGCCCTTGGTGGTGGCTGGGACGTATCCACGGCGGCACCGACCGCAACCCATCCGCTTCGTGGCGCTACCGCCCCCCTCGCGTTTTCAAGCCGTTGACTCAACACAAGGAGACCGTCATGCAAATCAACGTTGGAAGTCTCGACCGCATTGTCCGCATCGTCGTCGGGCTGATTCTGCTCAGCTTGCCGTTGTGGCTGGACTCACCCTGGCGGTGGCTGGGGCTCATCGGAATCATGCCCCTCATCACTGGCCTGGCTGGTCGCTGTCCGGGCTACCGTCTGCTTGGCCTGAGCACTTGCCCGATACAAAAAAAACCGGAGTGAGCATCCCATGAAACTGCATTTTCTGGGCGCTGCGCGCGAAGTTACCGGGTCGTGTTTCCTGGTGGAAGCGCTCAACGTACGCTTCCTGGTGGATTGCGGCATGGTTCAGGGCGGACGCACGGCGGCGGCACGCAACCATGAACCATTCCCGTTCGACCCGGCGGCGATTGATTTCGTGCTCCTGACCCATGCCCATATCGACCATAGCGGGCTATTACCCAAACTCACGCGTGCCGGGTTCAAAGGCGCCATCTATGCCACCACCGCCACGGTTGATCTGCTGGGCGTGATGCTGCCCGACAGCGCTCACATCCAGGAGAGCGATGCAAAGCGCAATGCGCAGCGACTCCGCGGAAAGGACGCACTGCCGCCGCTGTATACGCTGCAGGATGCCAGCGACTGCTTGCAGCAGGCGCGAGGCGTCGAATACGACCGGGAGTTCGCGCCCCGCGTCGGGGTGCGCGCACGTTTCCGCGATGCCGGGCACATTCTTGGGTCGGCCATCATCGAGGTTTGGGTTACCGAATATGGCTACCCGACAAAGCTCGTCTTCAGTGGCGACCTCGGTCAGCCGGGGCGCCCAATACTGCGCGACCCGACACCCATCGAGGACGCCGACATCCTCGTCATCGAGTCCACCTACGGCAACCGCCAGCACAAGGATTTCTCGGCGACCGAAGAGGAAATGATCGGCATCGTCGAAAAAACATTGTTCGAACGCGGCGGCAATGTCATTGTGCCGGCCTTCGCGGTCGGCCGAACCCAGGAAATCCTTTATCACCTGCACCGACTAACCTGCGAGGGGCGGCTGCGGCAACCGAAGGTATTCGTCGATTCGCCAATGGCCACGCAGGCCACGCGCATCACGCGCGAGCATCTTGAACTATTCGACGAACAGGCAAAACACCTGGCCGGGTGGCATGCGCGCGGCGAAAACCTCCCATACCTGCACTTCACGGAGAGCGCTGAGGAGTCCATGGCGCTGAACCGGATCCGCTCCGGGGCCATCATTATTTCTGCCAGTGGCATGTGCGATGCGGGGCGCATCCGGCACCACCTTCGCCACAATTTGCCACGCCGGGAATGCAGCATCTTGTTTCCCGGTTTTCAGGCGCAGGGGACGCTTGGTCGGCGCCTGATCGAGGGTGCCGAACGTGTACGCATCTTCGGTGAGGACATCCCGGTACGTGCGGCGATCCACAGCGTGGACGGCCTCTCCGCGCATGCCGACCAGAAGGCGTTGCTGGATTGGGCTCGGGGTTTTGTTCAACCCCCGGCGCAAACCTTCGTGGTGCATGGGGAACTGTCCGCCGCGCAGGCCTTCGCCGAACTCTTGCAACAGCAACTCGGCTGGCAGGTTACGGTGCCCGAATATGGTCATGTGCTGCGCTGGCCGGATTTTCTGGCGGTCGAGCGATGACCCCGTCGGCAAATCCTGACGAGCGCCTGCGCGCCATCCTCGATTCACCCACTTACCGCCTCGCATACGAGGACATCGACTTGCTTGGCCAGGAAGAACTGCGGCCATTGCGGCTGCAGCTCGAACTGCTCAAGCCCGAACGCATCCTGCACGAACAAGGGATCCATTCGACGGTGGTGGTCTTCGGCAGTGCCCGCATCAGCGACGCCGAAACCGCGGCTGCGCGCCGCGACACGCTGGAGCGACAGACACGCGCCGCGCCGTCCGATGCCAAGCTGGCGCGGGAACTCGCCCAGGCCCGACGCCGGGTGGATCAAGCGCGCCACTATGAGCAGGCGCGACGCTTCGCAAGCCTGATCTCTGCACGATTTCAGCAGCAGAACCGCCGTGACTTCGTCGTCGTCACTGGCGGCGGGCCGGGCATCATGGAGGCGGCCAACCGTGGTGCCTTCGAGGCTGGCGCACGCTCGATCGGCCTCAACATCACGCTGCCGCACGAACAAGCGCCGAACCCTTATATGTGTCCGGAGCTGGCGTTCCGGTTTCACTATTTCGCGGTGCGCAAGATGCATTTCCTGCTGCACGCAAAAGGTTTGGTGGCCTTCCCCGGCGGCTATGGAACGCTTGATGAGCTGTTCGAGGTGCTGACCTTGATCCAGTCCGGCAAGATGAAGCGGATTCCGGTGATTCTTGCGGGGCGCGCATTCTGGCGCCGCGCCGTCGATTTTGATCTTCTGCTCGACGAAGGCTATGTATCACCATCGGATCTCGACTTGTTCACCTGCGTGGACGAAGCCGAGGAAATCATCGACGCCCTCGAACGCTTTTACGTCGATCGGGCAGTGGATGGCGGGCCAGCGTGATGCGGATGGGCAAGCAGAATGCGCGCCTGCGCGGCACCAAGACGCCGCGGCCGATATGGGCCGCCACCGCGTTGCTGCTTGCCGGCGCGGCGCTCGGTTCCAACGCTGCCCGCAGCGCGGAACTCCCGCTCTCGATTGATCTTTCCCACTGTCCGCCCGAGCAATCCCTGCGCTGGAGGGGCGGGACCTTGCGCCTGGAGAACGATTTGTTCACCGGCACCGACCGCAACTACACCAATGGGGTGGCGTTGACCTTGGTGTCGCGCGATCTGCAAGGTGCGCTCCGCCCGGAGTGCCTGCCCCGGCCGATCGGTTGGTACGCCCGTTTCATCGGTTGGGCTGATCCCGAGTTCTGGCGAGACTCCGGCGCCCAGGCATCGTCGCAAAACCTTGTCGTTCGCTTTGGCCAGTCTATGTACACACCCGAGGACAAGACGCGTACCGATCTGATTGCCGACGATCGGCCGTACGCTGGCCTGCTCTACCTGGGCCTGGCGTGGAATCGCCGAATCCACCCACAGGCTGCCAGCTATGAAATGCTGGACGTACGCGAACTAACCCTGGGCGTGATCGGCCCCTGGTCGCTGGCAGAGAAGTCGCAGGATCTGGTGCATCGGGTGCGTGGCATCGAGCGATTTCGCGGCTGGGACAACCAGTTGCGCAACGAGCCTGCGTTCCAGATGGCCATGGAGCGCAAGTTCAAGTCGTACACGGAGGGTGCCGTCCAGCCAGGATGGGACAGCGACGTGATCGGCAGCTATGCCCTGCGGATCGGAAACATTGAAACCGCGGCCAGCACCGGGGTGGAATGGCGGGCCGGCTGGAACATTCCGAACGACTTCGGCAGCTATCCAATCCGCCCTGGCGCGGAAAACCGGCCACCTTCAGCGGTTGCCGATTTGCGCACGACAACACCGCAATCGGCCTTGGCGCCCAAACCCGGCGCGCATGTCTTCCTGAACCTCGAGGCCAAGGCGGTCGCCTGGGACTTCTCGCTCGACGGAAACCTGTTTCGCCACAGTCACCACGTCAGCCGTCGGCCCTGGGTCGTTCAGGCGGCCATCGGCATCAGCAGCCAATGGATTGTTGCCGGGCACGGCGTGCGGCTTGCAGTCATGCGCGTCTGGAGAACCCGCGAGTTCGACCAGCAGATCGGCCGCCACGCCTTCGGATCGATTGCCCTGAGCATCGAATTTTGAGCATGCCAGCCACCATCAGCCCGTTTGCAAAACATTCATCAACGACCCCCATGGAGAATCCCGTGAGCCACCCCTTGAACACCCGCTCGCTTTTCACAGTCGCCTTGTCCGTGGCCTTGGCCATTACCGCAACAGGACTTGGCGCACAGTCCGTAGAGGCCACGAAACCAATGGCACTGCGCACCGTCATGGAGAAGCTTGGCCGTGACATGCAAGCCGTCACTGGCGCGATTTCCAAGGAAGAATGGGCGCTGGTCGCCGAGTTGGCGCCAAAAATCGCCAAGCACGCCGAACCGCCCCTTTCGGAAAAGATGCGCATCCTCGGCTGGCTTGGCACTGATGCCGGAAAGTTTCGAGACTTCGATGGCCACGTCCACGACGCCGCGACCGCCATGGGGGATGCCGCGAAGCGGGGCGACGGCCAGGCCGTGATTACAGCGTTTTCCAAAACGCAGCAAAGCTGCCTGGCCTGCCACCAAAGCTTCCGGCAATCGTTCGTGGAGCAGTTCTATGGGAAACGCTGACAGGGATTTTTCACAGACCGGTTCGCATAAGACATCACGATCGAGAGAGTCACGATGAGCAACTCACAGCCGAGCCTCATCCTGGTGCTCAACTGCGGTTCCTCAAGCATCAAGTTCGCAGTATTCCCTGTTGATGCCGACCCATTGCCGCGCACGCCGCTCTGGAACGGCAAGGTACAAGGTATCGGCGGGCCTGCACCGAATTTCGGCGAATCCGGCGTGGAGCCGTTTCCGGTGGAACTGGATGCCGAGCATCCGCACACCGCCGCCCTGCAGTTTATTCAGGAACGCATCAGCAAACGCCTTGATGGCCGCCGCGTAACCACCGTGGCGCATCGCGTAGTGCATGGTGGGAGCCGCTATTGGGCCCCCACCCTTGTCACCCAGCAGATGCTGGACGACCTGCGCAGCTACATTCCGCTGGCCCCACTGCACCAACCGTTCCCGCTGAAGGCGATGGGACTTTTGCTGGAGCAGCGCCCGGACATCGTGCAAGTGGCCTGTTTCGACACTGCCTTTCACCACAGCCTGCCGAAGGTGGAGCAGATCCTGCCGCTACCGTATTCAGCCTGGGAACGCGGTCTGCGCCGCTACGGTTTCCACGGGCTTTCGTACGACTACATGAGCCACGCTCTGCCCGAGCGCCATGGTGATCTGGCACGAGGCCGCACCATTGTTGCGCACCTCGGCAGCGGGGCCAGCTTGTGCGCTATGCAGAACCTGGAAAGCGTCGCCACCACGATGGGCTTTTCCGCGCTTGACGGCCTGATGATGGGCACCCGCACGGGCTCGCTCGATCCCGGCGCTTTGCTCTACTTGATGGAGGTCGAAAGACTTTCGCTGGAAGAAGTGGGCAGCACGCTTTACAACCAGTCCGGCCTTCTCGGTGTTTCCGGGATTTCGGCCGAACCGCGCGTGGTGGTGAAGCACGAGAATGATCCCGGTGAGGCTGGCGAACGCGCCCGCATCGCGCTGGCGCTCTACGTGCGCCGCATCGTGCGCGAGATCGGCGCGCTGACCGCAGTCCTGGGCGGCCTGGATCTGCTCGTGTTCACTGCCGGTGTCGGTGAGCACAACGCCTTCGTGCGCGAGCGCGTCTGCCGCGACCTGGCCTTCCTCGGCATCAAGCTCGATGCCGATGCCAACACCATTAATGCCCCCGTCATCTCCACCACTGGCAGCCGCGTGCGTGTCGCGTTGGAGCCCACCAACGAGGAATGGGTCGCAGCACGCTGTACGCAGAAACTCATGATCGCCGGGTGATGTCCCACGCAGGGTTCATCGGCACCAAAGAAGGACAATCGTATGACCACCGGTTCCATCATTCGCCAGCGCTGGTTTGCCGGCCACGGCCCCATCGTCCATCACGAGGAGACCGTCGCACGTGTAGATGCATTGGTAGCCGGTTTGATCGCCGATGGCCGCGTTGCCGATGAGGCGACAGCCTACACCTTGCTTGCTGCCGCCGACCGCTTGGGTTGCGTGGCAATGAACGTGGTCGCGCACATGACCTATGCGAAGCGCATTGACCTGTCCGGCGCGCTGCTGGCTGAGGAGGACTTCAAGCTGACGCCAGAAGGCCACACCGGTGGCTCGCTGAACATGGTGCAGGCCTTCGTCGGCTACCTGCTCGCCAACGCGCTCACCGGCAGCACGCGCGGCTGGATCATGGGCCAAGGCCACTGCGTCGCCGCCATCGAAGCCGTCAATGCGCTCACCGGCGACATCTCGCCCGCGCAGCGGGGCCGTTACGACCGCAGTGAGGAAGGCCTGTCGCGCCTGTGCGCTGATTTCTATTCCTATGCCATCAATGCGCAGGGCCTCCCGGCTGTGCCGCTGGGCAGCCATGCCGGCCCCAACACCGCCGGCGCCGTGTCCGAAGGCGGCTACCTCGGCTTTGCCGAACTGCAGTACATCCACATGCCGCTGCCTGGCGAATCGCTGGTTGCCTTTCTCAGCGACGGTGCCTTCGAGGAACAGCGCGGCCCGGACTGGGCACCACGCTGGTGGCGCGCGCAGGACAGCGGCTTCGCCGTGCCGGTGATGATTCTCAATGGCCGCCGCATCGAGCAGCGTACTCAGATCATGCAAGAAGGCGGTGCGCAATGGCTGGCTGAAGACGTGCGCCACAACGGCTTTGATCCAGTGATCGTCGATGGTCGCGACCCGTCCGCGATCGCCTGGGCGATCCTCAAAGCCGAGGACACGCTGCATGCCTTCGCCGCCGATCCGGATCGGCGCTATCCGGCGCCTCTGCCTTACGTGATCGCCGAGACCGAGAAGGGCTTCGGCTTTCCCGGTGCAGGCAGCAATGCCGCGCACAACCTGCCGCTGAGCGGCAATCCACACACCGATGCCGCCATGCGCGGGCTGTTCAACGAGAGCGCGGCGGCGCTGTTCGTTCCGCCTGTTGAACTCAACGCCGCACTCGACGCCTTCGCGTGCCATGCCGCCCAACAACGTCCGCTGGAGAGCGCGAATCCGATGGCGCATCGCTATCCCGCCGCGCCCAAACTGCCCGAGCCATGCTGGGAGACACCAGGCAGCGAAGGCAGTGCAATGACGGCTCTGGATCAGTGGTTTGTCGAATTCGCCAAGGCCAATCCCGATCTGCGCATGCGTATCGGCAACCCTGACGAATTGGCCAGCAACAAAATGGGCGGCACGTTGGCGCTGCTCAAGCACCGCGTCAACGAGCCCGAAGCCGGTGTGCCTGAGGATTTGCACGGCGCCATCATCACCGCGCTCAACGAGGAAGCTGTGGCTGCGGCAGCACTCGGCAACAAAGGCGGACTGAATCTGGTCGTCAGCTACGAGGCCTTCGCGGTCAAGATGCTTGGCCTGATACGGCAGGAAATCATCTTCGCCCGCCACCAGCGTCAGGCCGGCCGGCCAGCTGACTGGCTGTCGGTGCCGCTTATCGTCACCTCGCACACTTGGGAGAATGCGAAGAACGAACAGTCGCACCAAGATCCGACCATCGGTGAAGCCCTGCTGGGCGAAATGTCTGACACCTCGCGCGTGCTGTTCCCGGTGGATGGCAATACCGCCGTCGCCGCACTGCGTGACGTCTATGCTGGACGCGGCCAGCTGGCTTGCCTGATCGTCTCCAAGCGCGACGTGGAGAATCGCTTCGACGCCGAATCGGCGCAACGTCTGATCCGTGACGGCGCAGCCCATCTGATAGGCAATCCCGCCAATGCCGAGGTGCAACTCATCGCGCTGGGCGCCTACCAGTTGGACGAGGCAATCAAGGCACAGCAGCACCTCGCTGAGCTGGGCAAGTGCGCCTGTGTCACCGTCGTCCTGGAACCCGGCCGCCTGCGTATTCCACGCGATGCCATCGAAGCTGAATTCGTCGATGACGACGTAACCGTTAGCACACTGTTCCCATCGGGCCTGCCGCGCGTGATTGTCACGCACACTCGCCCGGAACCCATGCTTGGCATTCTGCGCCGCATTGACAGTGGCCCCGCCAAGACTCGCGCCCTTGGCTACATCAGCCGCGGCGGTACCTTCGATGTCCCTGGCATGCTGTTCGCCAACCGCTGCACCTGGGCACATGTGGTGGATGCAGCAGCGACCGTAGCCGGTTGGAGTCGCGAGGTGCTGCTCGATCGCGCACAGCGCACCGCTATTGATGGCATCGGCGATCCAAGTGATTTACTGATCCGGTGAGCCGGGTGCGCGAGCCCTATGCCAGCCATCAAGTGTGCCGACAGCGCTGCCCGGTAGTATGTCTCTGCGATGGCGCGATGACCGTTCTCTTGGAGTAGCTTCAGCCGATCGACACCCCCCGTCCCCGCCCCATATCCCAGGACACACCGGCGTCTTTGATCGTCGCGGCGATCTGCTGTCCCAGCCGTTGCTCGATGACTGGCCTCCACGGCACCAGGCTGAAACCCATGCCGTCATCGAGCATGGCGTAGCGTCCGCTGGCCAGCTTGACGGAGCGCCGGTAGATGCCCGCCACGCGCTGCCCGTCGGCCACCGGGCGATGCTCCAGGCCGGTTTCGGCCGCAATGTCCTTGGCGGCCTGCGCCAATTCCCGATTGCGCAGCGTGCCCAACAGGTTCCGGGCTAGGATTACGCGCTGCCCGCGCCGCTCGACCAGCCCCTGTTCGGCCAGGAAGTCGGCGCGCTGCTGCATCGCCTGTTTGGCCTCGCTGCCGAAGCCCAGGTCGCCCAGGCCAGAGCCGCCGCCGATCAGTTGCTGGTCGAGCCAAGTGGCCCCGATCACGCGGGCCTGCCGCTCGATAGGCAGGTGCGATTTCAGTTCCACGGCCACGCCGCCCAGGCGCTGCGCGTCGTAGCGGCGGCCCTGCTCCGGCAGATCGTGCGGCACCTTCCATAGACCTTCGGCCACGCGCTCCACAATGCCGGCCCGGCGCAGGGCTTCCAGCCGGCGGACGTGGGCCGCGACGACTTCGTGCGGATCACGACCCGGCACAGCCTGACCCTGCGCGACGGCCAGATGATGGTCAGTGCGGTACAGGCCACCGCTCGCCAGTGCGGTGATGTTCCTGTCGGCTGCGCGCACGTCGGCCGATCCCTTCACCTCCACCACGGCGCCGGTCGGATAGTTCGCCAGCTCGTCGTGGGCGTTGAGCGCGACGTAGTGGGCCTTGCCGTCCACGCCGTCGATGACCAGATAGCCCCGATCGCGCAGCTCGTCGGCCAGCCCCTTCGCGGCTACGCGGCCGAGGATGGTGCGGCCGTCGTCGCCCGGCTCGAATACCGCCAGCTCACGCGGCTCGCCGCGCATGGCCCGTTGCATGGTGCGGATGATGTCGCCACGCTCGCCCAGGGCGCGCAGGGTCTTTTCCGCGTCGGCATGGACAGCCCATGTGCCGGGCTGCATCTCGCCGGCCAGGCCCAGGCGCTGCAAGCGTTGCAGGCGGCCGATCAGCAACAGGCGCTGGCGTTGCAGCCGCGGTTCGTTGAAGCGTTCGATCTGCACTCGGCCGTCCTCGCCGGCCTCGCGTTGCAGGGTGCGATCCAGGCTCGTCCACCGCTCTTGTTCCACCTCGCGCTGCAAGGTCTGCTGGATTTCGAGCTCCGTGCGCGGCCCCAGCCATTCGGTCGCCAGCTCAGCAGCGCGATGGCGGAAGCCATCGGCGATGTAGTCGCCCGCGATGATGAGGTCTTTGCCGGTGTCGTCGCGCCCACGCACGACGATGTGCGTGTGCGGGTTGTCGGTGTTCCAGTGGTTGACGGCTACCCAATCGAGGCCCGTGCCCAGGTCGGCCTCCATGCGACCCATGAGGTGCCGCGTATAGGTGCGCAGGTCTTCCAGCTCCGCGCCATCCTCAGGCGAGAGGATGAAGCGGAAATGGTGCCGGTCGTCGGCGCAGCCCTCCGTGAAGGCGTCGAGGTCGGCAGCATCGGTCTGTGGCCCGTAGGCTTGGCCAGGCTCGCCTTCGCGGCCTACGCCATCGCGCTCGATGTAGCGAAGGTGCTTGGCGAGCGACTGCGGGCTGGCCTGGCGCTGATTGACCAGCAGCGTCTTGATGGTTACGCGCCGCGACATGGGAGTGAGCTTCGCGCCCGCGAAGCGCGCCGCCGTGTGGCCGCGCCCGAGGCGCGAGCCGGGCCGCTGGCCGGAGTGCTGTCCGTTGCCGCCAGTGCGAGGACGGCGCATCGCCGATTTGCCGCCGCTGGCCTTGCCCGCCTGCTTGAGCACCTTCGAGACGAAGCCCTGGCCCCGGTTCATCGGGGCCTTTGGAGGGTTCGGGCGGATACGGAAATCGTCGTCTCGGCGGTCACTCATGGCTGTGCTCCCTGCAAGCTCTGGCGTGTCCGGTCGTGCAAAGCACGCGGACACACCCGCATTGGCGCGGGCCTCGCGCCACAAGCGGCACGGCGGCGAAGCCGCTGTGTGCCGCGCCACCCCCATGTGCAGACTGGCTTTCGACGCGGCCCGGTGCCGCGTCCTTTTGTCTTGCCTTCCGCCTTTGCCCCTCGCTGGCGCTTCGGGCAGCGGTTGCCCGGCGGCGCTACTGCGCGAGCAGCCAGCGCGCCGGCGAACGCGGCGACGGCCATAGGCCGGGCGCATTCGAGGCAAGACGCCTGCACATGGGAAGGCAGCGCGAAGTGCAGCGCGGATGCGCTCGCACTGCACACGCGACGACATGCGGAAAGCCACCGGATCGGCACGCCCGATGGCACGATGAGATGCACGGCAACGTGCAGCGAATCGGCGGCCATCATGGGCGAGACTCCAGCCAGACCGGATGCGCGACGCTGATCACGGCGGATACGCTGACCGGCCCGAAATACCGGCTGTCGAACGATGCCGGGTTGGTCACGCTGAGCAGGAACAGTTCGCCGGAATTAAGGAGACGGCATTGCTGCCAGGATGGCAGCGGCCGGCCCCAACGGTCAGCGGGCAGCACGGTGGCCGAAGGCAGGCCGTCGATGCGGACGATGCGGCCAGTGATGCACACCTCCTGCGGAGCGACAGCGCCCACGCGCTTGAGCAGCGGCACGCGCGCCGGCAGGTAGCCGCGCTGCGCGGCCAGCGCGGCAGCCTCTGGCGGCAGCGTGGTCAGCACGATGCTGCCCACGGACAAAGGACGTGGCAGCGAGCCGGCACCGTGGTCCAGCGAATCGACGCGATACCAGCCGACCGCCACACTGTCGGACGGGTTGTAGATCAGGCGCGGCAGCGGATGCGCGAAGGACGCCCAACCCAGCGCAGCGAGGCCGCAGGCGGACAGGCCCGCCAGCACGATGCGGGTGCGCAAACGTGCGCGGGGTCGCGGGCGAGCACGCGATGCGGTGCTGGCAGTAGAAACGGCGGTCATGGCAGCGCCCTCCCGATCAGCCAGGCGGCGTGCCGCTCGGCGGTGTATTCGGGCAGCGGCAGGCGCGCGGCGAGGCGGTTGGCGAGCGTGCGCCAGTACGCGGGCGAGGCGCCGACAGGCGCAATGCCCAGCGCCTCGATGGCGTCGATGCGCTCCAGCACGGGGCGCACCTGGTTGTCACCCTCGGCGTGCAGCAGCAGGCGCGCGCCCGGCTGCACGCCGGGGATGCGCTGCGCCGCATCGAACGGCGTGCAAGCCTGCATCACCATGAGCTGCCAGCGCACGGTGCCGTAGTCGTTGGCCTGCCAGCGGACGCGGCACAAAACCGCGTTCGGCAGGAACACGGCGCTGCGCCGCCAGCGGTCGAGCCGGTGCGTGCGCGCGGGTTCGCCAAAGCGCAGGTAGAGTTTGAAGCGCGGTTCGATGTAGGCCAGCGCCACGCGCGTCAGCGGCGCGCTGGCAGGTTGGCCGGAAGGTGCTGCGAGCGCAGCCGTGGCCGCGCCAGCGGCGGACACGTTGGCAGATGAAGCGGATGCGGTCATGGCGTGTTCTCCTTGCGGTGTTCTGGAAACTCCCGCTCCAGCAAGCTGCGCAGCAAGTCAACCACGGTCACGCCTTGCGTGAAGGCCGACACCTTGATGCGCGCCCGCATGGCGGGCGTGATGTCGAGGGTCAGACGCGCGGTGTAGAGGTCGCCCTTGTTGAGTGCATCGGCGTCGCCCTGGCGAATCCACGCCTCGGCGTGCGGATTCGCGGGCGGGCGCGCGCCGATGCCGACGCGCTTTGCGCGTATGGGTGGCTTCGCTGTCATGTCGGCCACCGCAGCAGTTCATCGACCAGCGCGGTGATTTCACGGGCGGCGGCGCTGTCCGGCGCCGTCTCGCGTGCAAGCCGGCCAGCGGCCACGCTGTCGGCGAACACGATGCGCTGATGTACTTCCGCGCGCAGCGCGGGGAGCGGCTGGTCGGCGAGCGTCTGACGCGCTTCGCGCCCGATCACGGTGGTACTGACGCGCCGATTGATAACAAAGGCTGCGCGGAGCAGCGGCCGAAACACCTGCGCCTCGCGGATCAGCGCCACCATCTCGGCGCTGGCCCACAAGTCATAGGGGCTGGGCTGCACCGGGATCAGCACGCGCTCGGCCGCCAGCAGCGCGGAGCGCGCCAAGGCGGCAATCCTGGGCGGCCCGTCGATGACGACGTGATCGGCCCGCCTGGCGAGTTCTGGCGCCTCTTGGTGCAGCGTTTCGCGTGCGAGGCCCACGGCGCTGAACAGCCGTGGCAAGCCTTGCTGGCTTCTGCGCTGCGTCCAGTCCAGCGATGAACCCTGCGGGTCGGCGTCCAACAGGACGACGTGCTGGCCGCACATCGCCAGCTCGCCGGCGATGTGCGTGGCGAGCGTCGTCTTGCCGACGCCGCCTTTCTGGTTGAGTAGCGCGACGATCATGGCCTGGCCCCCCATGCTGGAAAGCCGGGCTTTGGCTGCTGCGTTTGTTGCCGCGTGGCGGTTATCCACCGCAGCGGCGTTTTCCTACTAAAAGTTAGAGAAATGAAGTTAGGGAAGTTAGAGGGCGAGGAAACCCAGTACTGGCGCGGGCTTGCGACCGATCGGCACGCCTGATAGCACGATAGTCCCACGCCTGATAGCACGATACCCCGCACGCCTGATAGCACGACACCATCCACAGGCTTTCCCGGAGTTATCCCAGTGCCGTCGGCGGCACGGGCCGGAACGTCAGCAGCTCCATGCCGTTGTCCGGCATCCGCTCGATGCCCAGGACGTAGCCGGGCAGCGACTGCCGCGCGACGAGCGCGCGCAGGTCGCAGGCGAAGTCGTAGGGCTTCGCGGTACTGCCCGATTTCTGGTGCAGGTAGCGAAAGTCGAACTGCCAGCCGTAAGCCTGTTTGCCGCCGTGCTTGCGCACCAGGCGGTACAGCCATCGCTCGATGCCGCCCGAGAGCCGGAAATACGCCGGGTCGATGGTCAACACCAGCGCGGCGTCGAGCACGCCCGCATAGAACCAGTCCGGCAGAATCAGTTCGATGCCCAGCGGCGTGCCGCTGGCATCGGCCAGCTCCTTCCATTCGTTGATCCACGAGAAACGATGCAGGCGCCGCCCGGTCGTCTCGCGGATCGACGTGGCCACCGTGGTCGATTGCAGCCGGTCGAGCGCGGCCTTGAGGCGCTGGTAGTCGCGCAGCGACTTGCCGCGCCCGATGAAGCGCAGGATCTCGTAGGGCGTGGCGCGCATCAGCCGCGACGGCCGCAGGCCCGCGTCCTTCGCCTCCACGATCTGCGAGGCAGCCCAGATCAGCACGTCCGCATCCCAGATTGTGGCGATGCCGTGCTCCTGCGTGCCTTCCACGCGGATCGTGACGTTGCCCGCGCGGAAGTCGATGGGCTTGACCCGCTTGGATTTGCCGAGCGAGAAGAACGGATAGGCCATCAGGTCTTGGCTGTCGCGCGGCGCCATGTCGCCGGGCAAGGCGCGGAACAGGTCGAGCTGTTCGCGCTCTTGCGTCGGCCGCTGCCGCATGGGCAGCGCGGTGCTGGACATGGCGATGGCCTGCCGCGCGCCGTCGATCAGCGCGCACGGCTGTCGGCCGAGTGGTGCTCGGCGTATTCGGGATCGGAGGTCGTCTCGAAACTGCGGTCGGCGGCCCAGGTGTCGAGGTCGGCCACGGCGTACATGACGCGCCGGCCGAACTTGCGAAAGCGCGGGCCGCCGCCGATCACGCGCTGCTTTTCCAGCGTGCGCGGCGATAGGCGCAGGTACTCGGCGGCTTCGTCGTTGGTGAGATAGCGTTGGGGCTGCGGGGCAGCGGTCGAGGCAGTGGCCGAAACTGTTGCAGAGGGCCGCAAGGGAGCGGGACGCATGGTGTGAACCTCCATCGGTTGAAAACGCCCGGCCACACAGCGCAACCGGATGGAGGCAGTCTCAGAAGACGCGGCCCTTCTGCTCAGGGTCGTTTTGCGTTGCCTTCGAAACGGCCCTTCTCAAGCGGCGGAAGCTGTGCTAGGCAGCGATAGCCGTTGCGCATCAACGCATCGCCGCGCCGCACCAGGCGGCGCACCTTGGAGCGCAGGCCTCCGTCGGCGTACCAATCGGCCACAGCATCCGCACCGAATAAGCCTTCGCCAACCTCGCGCAAGGACGCGCCCGCAAGGGTTGCGTCGAGCGCCTGCAAGGTGTGCAGCTCCAGCAATGCGGCGGGCGTTGGCCGGGAATTGACGATGAATAGGGCCGTGCCCAGCGAATGACTGCGCGCAGGCGCAACAGCACCGCCGCGATGGGCATAGGCGACGGCCATGCCGTCTTCCAGGCCGGGCGCCAGCGCGAAGCGCAAGCAATGGCCTGGGCTGCGAGCGATCAGCGCCAGCCCTTTGCCGTCGTGGAGCAGTTGCTTGTGGCCGGGAATGCGCCAGAACGCGAAAACCGTGGCATCGAGTGGCGGATCGGCATCGGGATAGAGCTGCACCACAGCGGCATGGCCGGGCAACCAGGCTGGATGCGCGTCACGCGCGTCCAGCGCCGGATTTTCCAGCAGGCGCAGGCCCCAGCGATGCGCCGCTTGCTGTGTGCTTTCCGGTCGGCGATGGTGGCGCAGCCAGTCAAGGCGGTAATCGGGATGACGGCGCAGGTACTCCCAAGCCAGCGCGAGCGCGTCCAGCCACAAGACGTACAGGTAGGCCGCAGTCGGATACCAATGCGCGACGTGATGAGGATCGACCATGACGCCTCCTCCTGTGAACAGGAATCGCCGCCGCGTCAGGACTACGTGCTACATCGCCATCGTCCGAACGTCATGGGTGAAAAAGTTGGATAGGCGTTGGCAAGACCGATCGGCTCCGAAGCGCTGCGGTTTCCGTCTCAATGCTGCGGCGGCAGCGCCCCGATCGTGGGACGCCGTACAGGCCAGCCTGGCGCAGCAGGCGCAGGAGATCATGACTATTTGGATCAGACTGACTGGGGTATGCCGCAACAATGCCGATTGAGACCGTCCCGGCATGACGTCAGACTGAAAAAGTCACAGTAGGCGGCGTCCCGCCGGCCGTATTCAGTCCGGGATAGCTCCGTCATGCTCGGCCAGTCGGGTGTATTCCGCCAGCGTGCGCGTGGGCTGGAAATAGAGATCGCGCATCACCGGCTGCTTGCGCGGCCCGACGATACAGGCCAGCTCGGACAGCTTGACGGTGCCTTGCGCCGGCATCCCGATCCCCAGGTCGATGAGACCCCAGGCGGTGTCGCCATCGGCGGGATCGAGCGCGGCCAATAGCCAGGTTATATGCGCGTCCGGCGTGAACAGTCGAACCACAGGCACCGGGTCGATGGTTTCGCCAGCGGCGCGGGCCTTGCCGTTGGCGAGCAGTTGCGCACGCTCCGAGTCGGTGGCAAGTGGCTGGGGCATGGTCGGAAATCCCACAAGTCCAATGATGCACGGATGCGGTTTCACGCCGAAGCGCAGAACCGCGAAACCGGATTTGCGCCTTCGTGCTCAAGCACGGATGCGCTTGCGTGGCTTTGCTGGAACCCGCCGATGCGGATTTCCGTAAAGTCACGAAACCGGAAAATAACATAAGATGAACACTATAGATTGTAGCTCTATAGAGCGCAATAAGCTGTCATCTTGGTTTTCGAAGGGAAACCATAGGTGGCGGCTCGGTACTCATTGGCGAAGGCGTTGAAGACGGTCAGAAAAGCGCGGGGCTTGAGCCAAGAAGCGTTTTCGGACGTGTCGAGCCGCACCTACATGAGCACCCTTGAGCGCGACCTTAAAAGCCCGACCTTGAACAAGCTGGCCGAGCTGTGCAAGGTCATGGAAGTGCATCCGCTCACGCTGCTGACGCTGGCCTATGCCGGGGACAGCACGAGCAAGGCCGAGGAGTTGTTGGCGCAGGTGCGCCGTGAACTTGAGGCGGTATTGAATTCAGATGGAGATTGAGAAGCGCAATGGCATATAGAAATGGAAACTACACCGCCTTTTATGTTGCAGAGCCATTCAATCCCAGCTCGCTGGGCGCCAATGCGACAAAAGATTTTCAGTATTATAATGTCCTGCGGATGTGGAAAGGCGCTGATGCGACGTTCCCCTTCGTCGATTCGCACGATAAAACATACAGTGTCCGTGATGGCAGCGATTGGGAATACACCCTGAAACCGAGACTTAGGGAACGCCTTCGGAACTCGAAGAACATCATCCTCATATTGAGTTCGATCACGACCAACTCCCGTGCCCTCCGAGAAGAAATCGACTACGGGATCAACGACCAGGGGCTACCCGTCATCGTCGTCTACCCTGAATATTCCACCAAGGAAAGCCTGCTTATCGGTGGATCATTGAAGCAGGCTGTCAAGAACCTGTGGGAAAATCTTCCGGTGCTCCGGGATTCGATGAGCAAAGTTCCTACGCTTCATGTTCCGATGGACAAGGCGCTCATTAAGAGTGCCTTGCAGGATGGTGGATTCATGGTTGGGAGTAAGAAGACCCCAGATATCTATAGGTACAACCCATAATCATTTGGCACGTCGGAGCAAACGGCCCACGTCATGGTGAAGGTCAACTTTTTTGACAAGCGGGTCATCAAGAAATTCCTTGAGGTCACCGCTGTCGTCAGCGGTACGCTGTCATTCGTGGTTATTTTTGTTGACGTCCCTGCCGAGTGGAAACTGAAGGCTGGATTGGCTTTCTTGGCAATACTGGCACTCACCTACTTGGCGATATGGCTCTGGTCGAACAACCTAAACAGTATCGACATCAATGTCGAGGGCAGCGATGTCGCGATCAAGACTGGCGATATTTTCCAGCAGCCTGGATTGAAGGCAATCGCCTTCAATGAATATTTCGATACGCAGGTGGACAACAAGATAATTGGGGAGACTTCCCTCAACGGCGTTTTCATCCAGAAGCATCTCGGCGTCCCGCTCTCCGAGCTAGACCGTCACATCGAGGAATACGCTTTTGATAACAGCGAAGTCCTGGATGAAAACGAGGCCAGGAAACAGGGGAAGAAGAAAAGGTATCAGATTGGCACAATCTGCCTATACAAAGACTACCTCCTGACCGCGTTCTCCAAGTTCGACGAGAACAACAAGGCGCTGCTGACAATGCCGGAGTACCTTGAGTTTCTCATCAATTTCTGGGACAAGGTAAACAACATCTACGCCCAGCAAAGCGTATCTACCACGATCTTCGGTTCGGGAATAACGCGGATCAAGGGACACAAAAACATCTCCGACGAGGATCTCCTGAAGATAATGCTGTGGACGTTCAGAATCAGCGAAATGCGATTCAAGTACCCCGCGAAGCTGACCATCGTGATTCACGAAGACAAGATTGACCAGATCAATCTTCTCGATATTAAATCCGCCAGGAACGGCGTGTAATCTCCAATAGGAGTTCGGGGCGAACCTGCTGCTCATGGGTGCTGTCTGGGCAGGTACTGCATCAGCAGCACAGCGCCCCGCCGCGTGGGCGGGACGCTGCGGCGGTCACGCCGCCTGGGGCTTGCTGCGCGACCAGATCAGATCGTGCGTGCCGCCCTCGCCTTCGATCAGGCGGGCATAGACCGTGGCCGGGAACGAAGGATCGTCGAGGGTCACGGAGATGTACTCCCGCCCGGCCTCGCTGGTCTTCTTCCACGCCGCGCCGATGTCGTGGCCGGCGGCCTGCAGGCGGAAGTCCGGGGCCTTCTCGTTGTCCCCCTTGTCGTTGGGCACCAGCTTGACCTTGACGTTGAGCGTCAGGGTGCGAAGCGTGCCGGTGAAGCCGTCTTTGTCGGTGGTGAAGGTGCCGATGTTGGCCATGATGGATCTCCTTTCGGTTGAACAAGGTTCGCGCCCATCGCGTCCTTGTTGTGATCCGGCCGGCGGGGGACGGGCGGGCTGCACCGCTTGCGGCCGCAACGCTGTGGAGGGCCGGGAGGCGAAAAGAATTTGTCCCGCGAGGAATCTGCGCAGCAGAGGGGAAATTGTTTTCGCCGGACGGTTGCAGCCATGAAGCCCGAGGCGCAGCCGCGCCACCGCCAGGATTCACAACGAGACAAGGATGCTTTGGGCCGAACCGCTCCGAAAGGAGATAGGGCCGGCTCGACATCCCCGCACGAATGCTTCTCCGGCTCGCACATTGACGCGGGCCAGGTCATTCCCCCAACGACAAGCGAGAACGCCCCTGCCGCACCTTGCGGCGCCGGTTTTGAGGCGTGGCGTGGAAGCTCCATAGCGATGCCGGGCGGGTTGTCCGTGAACCGTCCTTCGTGACGTGATGGGCAGGAACCGCCAGCGTCGAGGACGGTACGCATCCGCACAACCTGCCGGAGAAAGCGCCAGCGTGTTCACCAGCACCCCGTCCCCTCGCCGCGGGGCGCTGGTCGGGCCGATCCAGCGCAGCCGGTTCGGCCGCATCGAGGGGCGCCAAGCTGTGCGCGGCGGGGATAGCCCGCAGGGCTTTCCCCTGGAGGCAAGTAGAGCGCGCAGCGCCGCAGGCGCGAAGGCGTGAGGGATTGGAGCCGAATGGCCGTGACGACAAAGACGGCACGGGGCGCAGCCCGCAAAGCCCGGCGGTGCAAGGCACCGACACGCCCAGGAGCGTCGCAGCATCATTCTGCCATATGCGCAACAAATATATTTGGCGCACAAAACATCATTTTCATGCAAAAATATCGACCATCATGCACAACATAGCCAACTGAGGTGAATCATGACCTTCCGAGCAGATGAAGCAGCACGCGCCGGGTACGAGGAAGTGGAGAAGTACCTTGTCCCCCGTCCCCGGGACGCCGATGAGGCCCAGCGGGCGCGAAGCAGGAGGGCGCTAGAGGACATAGCTGACGGGCTGGGGCCAGTCGTTGACCGATACCCTTCGTGGCATCCGCTGGTGCGCAATCACGATAGCCGCCATCCCGTCACCGTCCCCAGCGATCGTTGCGGCTACAAGGGGCTGGATCACACGAGGTTCTTCGTCAACGGATTCATCACCTGCCCGTATGGTGATGGCCAAGAGGTTTTAGATTCCGTTCTGGCACTTCCCCGCCACCACGCGGCCTACATCACGGCGGAAAAGCTGGATGTGCAGTTCTACAACCCGCAGACGACGCCCATTCTGGTCAAGTGTCATTGGGAAGAACTTTTCCCAGACCACATGATTCCGCTGTCTGTCGCTGTCCCCCTGCTTCTGGAGAAGGAAGTCCCCTGCTGGACGTGGTCGCAAGTCGCCGAGACCTGGGAGTCGATGCGCTCGTATTTCCTGGGTGCGCCTCACGGTGCCCGGTCATCGCTGTTCGTAAGCCAGGAAACTGGACAAGGCATCAAAAAGGTCTGGGAGACGCTGATCTACACAGGGATGTTTGGCCCGATCAAGGTGTGATGGACGCAACGAGGCATCTCAAGTGATACGCCAACGCCGCCTGCGCATAAGCGTAGGCAGCGGCGTTCTCGTTCGGCTGTTGGCCTTGAACACCGGGCGCGGCCACTGCCGCGCCCGGATTTTTGCGCCCACCGCGCCCAGGACGGAGCGGCCTGGGCGCGGTGCTGATCGCGGCTATTCCTTCGTCTCGATGATCCACCACACGGCCCGCGCCAAGGCGCAGCCCGTGACGGGGTGAATGTCGGTGAGGTCGGCGTATGCCGTCCAGCCCGAGGGCGGACGATAGCCGCACACGTCGCCTTCGCCGTGCCAGCGGCGGGCGCGTACCGTGCCGGGGGCGTAGATCGCCGCCATGCGCGGGCGGCTGGTGGTGGTGTGGGTGGCGGTTCTCCTTCTAGCGAAGCGCCTCGGTCGGGGCCGGGGCGCTTCCCTTCGGCGCGGGTCAAGCGGCCAGCGCCTCGGCGGGTTCATCCGCCATTGCTTCTGCATCCTCCGGGGCGTCCTGCTCCGGGCCTTCTTCCTGCGCGCCTTGCTGCGTTGCCTGCTGCGGACCTGCGACCTTGAAGATGGCGGGCATCCACCCCGTGCCATCCGCCAGCCGTTCGGCTTCGCTGGCAATGTCGGCCTTCTTGAGCTTCGCCAGCCGGTTGACCTGCTCGGGCGCGTACTCGCCCACGGCATCCAGAATCACGGCCTTGGAAACGTGCTTGAAGTAGCCTTCTGCGGTTGGCTTCCACCATGCGGCCATATCGAGGCCCACGGCCTGCGCCAGTTCCTCGCCGCGTTGGTGCGTCGTGGCGCGGGGCGTCACCACGTCCACCGTTGCGGCAACGCATACCGCCAGCAGGCGTACCAGCTCGTCTTGCGGCTTCGCCAGCAGCACGGCGAACAGTTCGGCGCTGTCCTCCGGCAAGCCTTCACCGGCCACCTGTTGCAGTTCGCGCAGCGCCACGGCGGCAAGCGATTGCGGCCAGTCCGGGGCCATGCCTTCCAGTCGGTCTTGCACCGTGAGGCGCACGCCCAGCGGCAGATTGTGGCCGTAATGGCTCCCCTGCAAGACAGTCTGCACCATGCCATGCACCACGGCAGCCAGCGCCGCTTGCGGATGCCGGGCCACTTCGATTTGCAGCGCGGCGGTGCGATGGGCGCTCAACCGTTGCGCCAGCCGGTCGGACATGGCTGCGGTCTTGGGCTGACTGTCGTCGTCTCCGTCCTCGCCTTCGTCATCGTTATCGGCATCCTCGCCGCCGGAACCTTGCCGCAGCCGTTCCAGCGTGCGCAATGCCTTGGCCTCAGCCTCGCGCATCAGGCCGCGATGAATGACGGCCTCGCCATTACGGTCGATGGTGACGATGGCACCGGCTGCAACCTTCACGTTCGAGCCGTAGCCTTGCAAACTATCTTCCAGCGCCTGCAACTGCTCGCCCAGGGCTTCGCCTTCCTCCTGCAAGGCGTCGGCCTTATCCTCGTCGTCGGCATCCATCGCCGCATCCACGGCTTCACCGATGGCCCGCATCTTCTCCTGCAGCCGCTCGATGCGCTGCGCCTCGCGCTTGGACGGCTCGCGCCGTTCCCTCGGTGCGCGCTGGAAGACGTGCAGGTCGGCATGGGTCACGCCCGGCGTGGCATCCACCCAGGCCCAGCCCTCGGCCTTCACCTCGGCGGCAATGCCCGCCAGCCGGTCTTGTGCCAGCTTGTCCAGCAGCGCGGAATCGATCAGATACACGCCCGCGTCACCTTCCGCGAACAGGTCACGGCGCACGCCACCGCCTGCGGCTTCGTAGGTATCCAGTCCCACGAATCGCACCAGCGGGTGCCGGTTCGCGTCAATCTCGCGCTCGGTGAGGCGTTCGCGCAAGTTGGACGGGTGCCGCTGCCAAGTCGGCGCATCGTAGAACGCGCTTTCCTGCGCGGCGTGGTCGTCGGTGATGGCAAGGGCCATCAATTGATCGAGTGTGACGGCATCGGCGCGATAGTCGGCCATCAGGCGCGGCGAGACGTTCGCCAGCTTCAAGCGGCGCTGCACCACCAGCGGCGTCACGCTGAAATCCGCCGCAATGTCCTCGATGGGCCGACCTTCGGCCACCAGCGCGGCGAACGCCTCGAACTGGTCTGCCGCGTGCATGGCTTCGCGCTGCACGTTCTCGGTGAGGCTGGCGGTACGGGCGGTGCCATCGGCTACCAGCAGGCAAGGCACCTCCCAATCTTTGGCGATGCGGTGCTTCTTTGCCAGTAGCTTGAGGGCTGCGAAGCGACGGCCACCTGCCACGACTTCGTAATGCTCGCCATCGGCGGCGGCGATTACGATCAGGTTTTGCAGCAAGCCCACGCGCTGAATGGACGCGGTCAGTTCGGGGATGGACATGCGCGGGGTCTTGCGCACGTTGCGCCCCGTGGGGCGCAGCACCAGCCGCGACAGGGGAACCAGAATCAGGTTCTTGCTCGGGTCGGCGGCTTCCAGCGGAATAGCGGCGGCGGTGTTGATGGCGCGGGCTTCGGTTTGGGTAGCGGCGTTCATGGTGTATCTCCAATCGAATGAAACAAGGAATGGAGGGGAAACCGCCCCTCCGGCGGGGGACGATTCAGGCCTTGAGGGCGCGCATGCCGTCGGCCAGCAGCCACAGCGCGCGGTTCAGGCGGATGTTTTGGTCAATGCCCTGCACCGGGCGTGTGCTCTGCCTGCGGCCATTCGCGGCGCGGCCATGCAATCCGCCCTTGGTCAAGTTCTCCTGCGTGCGGTTGAACACGCTCCACAGGTCGGGGCGGCGGTCGTCGAACCGGCGCGGCATCAGGATTTGCGATTCGGTGATGGGTGCGGGCTTGTCCGGGTCGTCGTACTTGAGGGACAGCGCGGCACGGGCGAACACTTCGGATTCGCCATCGTCTAGCGTGATGCCGCGCATCAGGTCGCGCGATTCCTTCACCTGCTCGAAGCCGCCCAACACTTGATAAGCGCCTTCGATGACGTGCCCGGCCACGTTGCCTTTGTGGGGCACGCGCACGTCCGCCACGGTGTCGCCGCAGACAAGGCCATTACTGCAAACGAAACGAAACATCCCGGCCAGCATCTGATAGCTGCTCGTCCCGTCATGGGAATTCAGGAGGACAATTTCATTGGCTTCCGCGCCGTTGATCTGGCTGGCGTGGCGCAGGCGGAGCATGTGCTTTGTGTGCTCGCGCTTGCCTTCATCGCGCACGCGGGTCTGCGTCACCATGAAAGGCTGGAAGCCTTCTTTGCGCAGTTCGGTCAGCACGGCGGCGGTGGGGATGTAGCTGTACCGCTCGGAACGGCTCTCATGTGGGGCGTCCGCGAAGATGGACGGGGCCACGCGGCGGATTTGGTCATCGGACAGCGGGGAGTCGCTGCGCAGCGACGGGGAACGGGAAGCGAAACGGGATGCGAGTTGCATGATCTTTCTCCTGACAAAAAAGGGGTTGCTGTTCACACCGCACACCGGATTCCAAGATTCGGAGCCCAGCCTTTCGGCTGTTCGGTGCGGTCGGCACGAAGAACCCGGTTGGCCTCGTTGCCACCGTCTTTCCTGAGTTCATCGCCCGCGACGGTCAGGAGCGCGCGGACGGGGGCCGTCAAGGAAACAAGCGCGGGGTTGGTGCGGCCCACAGGCGCAGCCGAGGACACGGCCCTGCGCGCCTTGACGGCACATGGCCGCGGGCTACAGTCGCGAGCAAGGTGATGGAGTCAGGGAAGATGGCTGGACAGGCAACGGCCGCCTTGATGTGCCGACTGCACGGCAAGCGAAGCGCGCAGGCCCGAAGCTGGAAGCTGGGCCGGAGGCGTCAGCCGAGCGGAGCGAGGGAACGATGGAAGCCCGACGGGGGCGAGACGCCGCAGGTGACTCGATGCACAGCACGACAGCGCGACCGGCCGTGTCGCATTGGCCGGGGACGCCATGACTTCGATGCCCGATGAACACAACGCCCAGGACGGCCCTCATGCACAAAGCATCAAGGAGCGGCCTCTGCTGTTGGAACTGCGATTGGTTCCTGGCCGATCCGGCGCAGCCGGTTCGGCGGTCTTCGAGGGGCGCCAAGTACCGCGCGGCGGGGATAGGCCGCAGGGCTTTCCCCTGGAGGCAAGCGAAGCGCGCAGCGCCCCGTCAGGGGCGCGAAGGCTTCAGGCCGAGTCGTCAGGGCGCAGGCTGGATTCCGAAATCGGCATCCACGGCGAGGACGAGTTCAGCAGATAGCGCGCGCCGCGCGCGTACAGCCCCGAAGGTTCGGCAGGTCGGTAGAACCCGGTAACGCGGCGCCGGAACTGCAAGCCGGCATCGTTCGTGTAAATCACCGCGTCGCCGATCCTGAAGCGCAAGGGCTGGCCGTTCTCCGGTGCGAACGGTTTGAGCGCATCGTGCTGCGCCGTGATTTCGATGATGTAGTCGTGAAGGCTGCCCATGGCATTGATCTCCTGTGATGGTTGAGAAAGTGCAAGGAGCGCCTTGCGGCGCTCCAAGGGCCGAGTCAAACGACGACCCGCCCAGCCAGGCGCGCATCGCGCGCATAGGCGCTCAACCGCTTCTCGGCGCGGAACGCCAGGTCACGCTCGATCGGCAAGCCCAGCCCACCGCGCACAGTCGCCAACTCGCCCAGGCTGACCCAGCCGATTTCCGGCATCCCCAAGCCCAGGTCGCACAAGCCGAAGGCGTGATCGTGGTCGTCGGGATCAATCTCGGTCAGCAGCCAGGTCGCGCCAGCGTCCGGCGTGAAGAGCTTGACCACGGGCGCCGGATCGAAGTCCGGGTTGTCCAAAGAGTCGCGGCCGTTGGCCAGCAGCATCGCGCGCTGCGCGTCGGTGATGAGTGCGTTGTTCATGGTGAACTCCTGAAGATTGCCGGGCGGAATTGCCCGTCACCTCCGGGGCACGGCGCAGCGCAAGCGGTCAGGGGTCGAAGACGGCCGGAGGCCGCCAGCGTGCTTGCACGCGCAGCCCTTGACGGCGAGAACGCCGTGGCACGATGAAGGGAACAGCAAGACCGCCCCACCCCACCACCCACGCAGACCTGCCTTCGGCAAGTGCGCAGCACGCGCAGGCCCGCGAGGGCCGGAGTTGCATCGCTGGGCGCAGCAAAAAAAGGGGGCCGAAGCCCCCGTGGTCAGAGCAGGCCACATTCGGCGAATGAAGTGGTGACTGCACCACCCACGACGATGTGATCCAGCGTGCGCACGTCCACCAGCGCCAGGGCCTCCTTGAGACGCTGGGTCAGAACCCTGTCGGCCTGGCTCGGCTCGGGACTCCCGCTCGGATGGTTGTGCGAAAAGACCACCGCTGCCGCGTTGAGCCGCAGAGCCTCCTTCACCACCTCGCGCGGATACACCGATGCCTGGTCGATGGTGCCGCGGAACAGTTCCACGTACTCGATCAGCCGATGCTGGCTGTCGAGGAACAGCCCCGCGAAGACCTCGTGCCCGAAGCTGGCCAGCTTGGTGCGCAGGTAGTCCTTGACCAGCGTCGGCGAAGTGAACAGCGTCCCGCGCGGGTTCTTCTGGTCGATGACCTGGCGTGCCGCCGCCAGAATCTGGTCCGCCGACGCCAACAGGTAACGCCCCTGTGCGTCACGCACCAGCAGCGAAGAATCGAGAGACAGAGAAAGTTGCGACATGATCGTGCTCCGGTTGCTCAGGCGGAATTGCCTGGAACCGGCCCCAGAACGGCGCAGCGCAAGCCGTCACAGGGTCGAAGACGGCCTCGGCCGCAAGCGCCAAAGGCGTGCAGCCCTTGACGGCGAGAACGCCGTGATACGGTGTAGGGAACAGCAAGACCGCCCTCCCCGCCCACACAGACTTGACTGGGCAAGCGGAGCGCGCAGGCCCCGATCACAAAGCGGGGCCGGAGGCGTCAGCCGAGCGCAGCGAGGGAACGATGGAAACCCACCGGGGGCGAGACCCGCGCAGTGGGGCTCGATGCGCAGCACGACAGCGCGACCGGCCATCCCTTGGCCGGGGACGCCCCTACGGCGATCCGACCCCGGATGGGGTTTGTGCTTTGGCTGATTTCGCGGATAATGTCGCCAAGGCCTCGTCCGCCTGAGCTTCGAGCGGCTCAATCAAGACCGGTTTTCCTGATTTCTCCCTCTTTGTGCCACCCACCATGCGATGTCGCCTGGGCGTGGACCAAGTAAGCGCTCGATTGGTCCCCGCTGAAACAGGAGAATCGTATGTCCCTCGGCATTTCCGACCTCGCCCATGCCCTTCGCAAGAACAGCGCCGCTGCTGCCGTGCCTGTGCCGCTTGGCCATGCGCAGCAACTCATCGCCGCCGCATTGGGCTACAAGACGTTTGCCGCCTTCCAGGCGGCACAAGCCACCACGCGAGAACCCGCGAGCCTGACCGACGTTCACCACGTCGTGCTGGACGAAGACCTGCTCGATCAACGCGCCAGTGAACTGGGGGCAGCCCCGCCCCCGGATCGCTTGCACGAACTGATCGAAACAGCCTTCCGGGAACGAGCGCCCCACAC
The DNA here is from genome assembly GCF_000310225.1 of Thauera phenylacetica B4P. Taxonomy (GTDB): domain Bacteria; phylum Pseudomonadota; class Gammaproteobacteria; order Burkholderiales; family Rhodocyclaceae; genus Thauera; species Thauera phenylacetica. The sequence continues at coordinate 18,104 of NZ_AMXF01000005.1, read as the reverse complement.
GCGCATCCATGCCTCTTATGCCGCCTTCGAGGATTACCTGCGCCAGCACGTTGACCAGGTAGTCATTGACGATGACGACGTGAACAGCGAAATGGCCAACGCCAACTACGATGGCGTCGATGAGGTCTATTTCGATTTCGAGGTCGAGTTCGAGAAAGTCCCGGTCGGCGGTGCGCTGGATATCGACCTCGACGGACACGTCGGCCTTGGCATCGACACCGAGCGCCCCTACGCGGGCCACATCGTCAATGTGGAAGGCACCCTGAGCGTGCAGCGTTTGGGCCGCCACTGCTTTGGGTCGGTGGACTGCCAAGTGACCAACGCAGATCTCGATATGGACTGGGGCGGCGACGACCACGAAGACGGGCAGCCCGTGCGCAGCATGTCCCAGGCCTATGCCGATCTGTTGGGCCTGGACCTGCACGAAGTGGGCAACCTCGTCGATGTGGACGCCGAACCGCAGGACGGCAACAGCGGCGAGATGGTCTACAGCTACATCCTCGATTTCACGGACTACGCCTCACCCGAAGTGGCACGGAAGATCCTGCAGCGCCACGCTTCGCTGCGCATCCAGGTCGGCCCCGACTTCTTCGAGAACGTGCGCAGCGACGACTGGCCTCGTTGAAGGAGGCCGATGTTACGTTGCAGCACGCCGCGTAACGAACAGGGCATCGCTCGACGCCCCGTTCAAGCTCAAGCGACGATCCGGCCGGTGTGCCGCGTATCGCGCGCATGAGCCCTCAGCCGCTTCTCTGCCTGGAAGCTCAAATCACGCTCGATCGGCAGCCCCAGCCGACCACGTATCGTGGCCAATTCCCGCAGGATGACCCAGCCCAGCTCGGGAAAACCCAAGCCAAGGTCGCACAACCCAAAGGCGCGGTCGCGCTCCTCCGGGTCGATCTCCGTAAGCAGCCAGGTCGCGCCGGTGTCGGGGGTAAACAGCTTGAGCACGGGTGCGGGATCGAAGTCCGTTTTGTCCTGGGTGTCCGAACCCAGAGTCTCCGGCACAATGTAGCAAAACGTAGCAAGTCAATCAGGGAGGGAACGTGCTGTATCAACCTTGGTGCGACAGAGATGTCGAGGAAGACGCCAGTAAGCAGCTATGGCGATTAGCCGAGCGCGAAGGGGGAAGAGCCGCGATTGAAGCGATTCTCACCACCCGCATCCGATCTCACTACGACAACCTGGACCAAATAGCCGATGATGTGCGCGAACTGGGGTATCCAGGTGCGGCTGCTATCTTGTCCGAGCGCATGCCACGCTCAGCCCGAGCGCGTTCGGGAGAACTCGGCGAAATCCTCGCAACCGAGTTGGTCGAGGAACACCTTGACTTCAAGGTTCCGGTCCGTCGGTTGCGTTACAAGGACGGTCGGGAAATGGCGCTGCGTGGCGATGACTTCGTTGGACTGAGGCTCGATGACCAAGCCAATCTGCATTTTCTGAAAGGCGAGTCGAAAAGTCGCGCCAACCTTGCCAGAGCCACCATCTCAGAGGCCCGTGAGGCGCTATCTCGGGATGACGGCCGCCCCACCGCCACATCTTTGCTGTTCGTCGCGGATCGCCTTATGGAAGGCGGCGGTGAGCGCCGGGACGTGGGCCGGAAAATTCGCAACGAAGTCGCCAGCAGAGCAGCGCCCCCCGCGAGGACCAGCCACATGCTATTCACCATGTCGGGCAACGCGACGCCTCAGGCGCAGCTTGACGATTTGGCAGCAGCCGGCGGAAACCGCCCTCACTTATCTGCTCACCTGCGCATAGAGGATCACCAGACCTTTATCCGGGCCTGCTACGAAAGGGCGCTGGCACTTGGAAACGATTGAAGAACTGACAGGCTTCCTGCGCGAAACCACCCAAGACGGATATCGAGGCCGCCTGCAGGCCCGTGGACAGGCGCGGGCGCTGATCCGTCATGACGGGCATTTGCCACCGGATGCCCCCGCTTTCAGTGAAGGAATCGACGCGGACCTCGCTGACTATGGCTTTTCCGTACTGCGAGCCTCACTGGCATTGCGGGAGCTTGGAGGCGATCAAGAGACTTGGCGGCGTGGCTTCGTGCATGCAGGTGGTGCTTTCGAAGCACTGGTCCAGAACGGCGCGCAGGAAGACACATTCCGAGGCTTCTATCGAACAGTCGGGGCTGCTGCCTATCACTTGGCAAACTACTCCGCACTGGCGTTCTCTCTTCTGACACAAGCGCAAGCTGACCAGAACCGCTCGCCAGCCGAGGATGCACTTGCACTGCTGATCGTGCGCGATCTGAAAGGACTTGGACAACGTGCACGGGCGTGGCTACACGACCCCGTCAATGGCGACGAAGGCATCAGCCGAGCGGCGGGCGAAGGGGAACTTGACCCCGACGACGTAGTCTCCCGCGTAGCGACATCAACGATGTTCAGGGCGCTAGTGTTCTTCGAGTTTGGCCTGCAAACCGGCCATGATTCCCTCGTTGTGGAAGCGAGCAACCTGCTAAGGCGAGCCACTTCGCTAACGAAGGCAGCCAGTGCAGTTTCGCTTTGGTGGATTCTCCGGATCACCGCAAACCTCATCGATGACCTTTGGTCAAGCAGCCTACACAAGGTCTTGCCCATCCAAGGCCCGCCCGGTTCAGGAGACTATGCCCAGCTCAGGAAGCTGTTTGTTTCCGAGTTGTATAGCCGGCGCTCCTCTGAGGTGGAACTGTGGCCTTCTCAGTTGCTGGCAGCGCAACGAGCTGCCGACGTATCCGACGACTTGGTGGTCGCGCTTCCTACCAGTGCGGGCAAGACGCGAATAGCAGAGATCGCGGCATTGATGGCACTGGCTTGTGGGCATAGGGTCTTGATCGTGACGCCACTGCGTGCACTTTCGGCCCAAACCGAGCGTTCATTTCGCAAGACATTCACGCCTCTTGGGTTCTCTGTCTCATCGCTTTATGGAAGCAGCGGCGTAGCTGGAACAGACGAGGACGCTCTTCGGGAACAGAGCATCGTTATCGCCACGCCAGAGAAACTGGATTTTGCGCTGCGCAATGATCCTGACATCATTGACGACGTTGGATTGATCGTCCTCGACGAAGGGCATCTGATCGGCCCGAGCGAGCGCGAGATCCGCTATGAGAATCTGGTGCAGCGATTGCTGCGGCGCCCTGACCATGACGACCGACGAATCGTTTGTCTTTCAGCGATCCTGCCGGCAGGGGATCAACTCGATGACCTGACTGCATGGATTCGCAGTGATGCTCCGGGCGACCCGATTCAGTCAGATTGGCGACCTACGCGCCAGCGATTTGGCACGTTGTCCTGGATTGGCAATTCCGCACGTCTGAGCTTCGACCTTGAGCACGACGGCCCATTCATTCGCCATTTTGTGCCGGAAGTTCCTCCTATTCGCCCCCGTCGGACGCCGTTCCCCAGAGACAACAAAGAGTTGACGCTGGCGGCAGCGTGGAAGTTCTCCGAGCAAGGAAAACGAGCGCTCGTCTTTTGCACCCAACGTGATCATGTTGAGGGATTTGCAGAAACCGCTCTGGAGTTGCAACGACGAGGCTTTCTTCCGTCACTGCTTGCCAACGCCCAGGAAGTCGAGCGTGCTATGGCCGTGGGTCGGGAATGGCTGGGAGCCGAGCACCCAGCAGTCCGTTGCCTGGCCATCGGCGTCGCCATTCATCATGGGCGCCTCCCGGGCCCCTTCTTGCGTGAAGTGGAGGCACTGCTTGCCGCAGGCGTTCTGCGCGTTACTGTGGCCTCACCGACGTTGGCCCAAGGCTTGAACCTCAATGCTGCGGTGCTCCTGATCCCCAACCTGTACAGGGCGGGCACGCTGATCTCGGGAGAAGAGTTTGCCAACGTCGCAGGACGCGCTGGCCGCGCGTTTGTGGATCTTGAAGGACTGGTGATCCACGTGATGCATCAACCGGAAGACTGGCGTCATCAGAGGTGGCGAGAGCTGGTCACGTCGGCCAAGGCCCGCTCGCTTTCGAGTGGCATTATCGTCGTCGTCAACGAGGTGATCAGGCGTCTCTCGACTTCGGGAGTATTTGCGCGGGAGGATGCCATGGACTACCTGTCAAACACACAGGGGGCTTGGTTCCCCGACGCCGTAGAGGGCGATCAAGAGTCGGACTCGATAGAAAGCCTTATCGAGCGGTTGGACGCAACTGTTCTTGGCCTGATCGAAGCACTTGATGCTGAGAGCGCGGATCTTCCACGGCTGCTTGATGAGGCCCTTGTTGGCTCACTTTGGTCAAGGCAAATTGCTCGACTTGATGTCCTCGAAAAGCAAAAGCAGCTCTGGATTCTCGTCAGTAGAGCACAGCTCATCTGGAACAAGACAACGATCGAGCAGCGCAAGGGACAGTTTGCGATGGGTGTAGGCCTGGAATCAGGGCTCGCCATCGATGCAATAGCTACAGAACTGACGGAGCTTCTTGACCTTGGTGATGCTGCCGCCCTCCTTGGCAATGTGGAAGCCTTGACTGACGCACTCAGTGGAATGGGAGACAAGCTTCTTGCGATCCGGCCCTTTGTTCCAGATGACCCACTGCCTGCAAACTGGAAAGACCTTCTGAGCGCCTGGATTCGAGGTGAGGACGTGGCTGTCATCGGCCAAGAGGGAATGCGCGTGGTGGACGATGCCTTCGTCTATCGCCTGGTATGGGCGATCGAAGCCGTCCGAATGAATCGACGCATCAATGGTGGCGAATCAGAGATGCTTGTTGAAGGTGCTGCCGCCGCATGCCTGGAAGCTGGGCTTCCATCCAATGCGATGGCTATGCTTGTCCGAGCGGGCTTGCCCTCTCGCGTCGCGGCCAAGACGGTAGTTGAGCAAATGGCGCCTGACTTCACCACTCGCGCAGAGATGAAGACCTGGCTGCGTTCAGCGGCGGTGGAAGCTTTCGATGGTGTCCCCAATTGGCCTACGCTCGAAACAAGGTCAATCTGGCAGCAGTTCCGGCGCGACGTTCTTTCAAGCGTAGATGGGAAATGGGCATCGCAAGAGTGGACGATGCAATGGCCCTCGCGCTCCGCATTCCCCATGCGGGTGGAGATTGATCCGCAAAGTGGTCAAGTGTCTGTTGCAACGCCTGACTTTGTGCAGCTCACGACGATCAGACAGAAGCTTCAGGCCGAATCACCGAGCCTGCTTGAAGTCGAGCCGCTGCCGGACGGAACGAGTGTCATCATCCGCCGTATTGGGCGAGGCGAAGCGCGCTGGACGGGACACGATGTGTAACCAGGTGAGCACGAAGGCGTAAACGTTCTATGCCCACCTACGCCACAACAGGTTGTGCCGATAGGTACTGAAATTCACCATGTCTCCATACAACGTATTCATGGAGTTCGAGGTGAAAACCCTATCGCAGGTATCCAATGTTCTCGACACCGCCCTTGACCAATCTCTCCCCTTGCCTGGGACGGAAGCCTACGAGGCGCTGCCACAGTTCCCCAAGCGCAGTCCACTTCCTTTCCGGCGCACCATCCGCCGCCACGAACTGCGTCAGATTGTCCCCTTGGCTGAAACGACGATTTACGAAATGGAGCGACGCGGTGAGTTCCCGCGCCGCTTCAACCTGACACCAAGGTGCGTCGTATGGGACCTGGCTGAAGTGGAAGCCTGGATCGAGATGCGCAAACAAGCCTCGCGCTCCTGCTCCACAAACATCACCAAGGGGCCGGATGTCAGGCAGCGCAAGACACGCCCCATTCACAGGTTCACAACTGAACCAGATGCCACCATCTAAACTTGCAGCTTGGCACTACGTTTCAATCACCGTAGCGATCACGGCACTAATCGGGTCCAAGCGCCATCATTTCTATCTCATGCTCCCCCACCTCTGAGGCATTCTTTACGCTCAATTTCCGCTTCAGGATGGCAAGCTCCAGCAGGAACTGCGGTGAACTCCCGCCCCGCAATATCGCAGGCACAAGCAAGTAAGCCTGCGATCGCCCATACGCGTCGACAAAGCGCACAAGGTTGGCATCGGATTCCGCGTGCATCGTTTGAATTCGTGACGCCACCATTAATGACCGATTGCCAGAACGTTCATCCTCGGAGGGTAGCCGCGAGGTGATGAGTACGCGATAGTGAGCGGGATTCTCAGCAGAGATGCCACGCACGATCGCAATGTAGATATCGCCGTCCTTGTCGATCTCCCCAAAACGTTCGCGCCAGCGCTGAAAGATCTTCCTTGCAGCATCCTCATCCGTAAACATCAGGGCGATCGCGGGCGGATAAGCCGCCCCCCAGTCGGCAAATGCCGCGCCAGTCCACCCAGCGCGATTCCAAAGATGCAAATCGATGACTGATCGGACACCGAGATCACGATGATCTTTCGGCCAAGAGGGGCTGCGCGTATCGATTGCCGCAGCATCGTCATTCTCTACAGCAGCGCCCAGCGCGCGGCGACGGATACTCGGGCGCGATGGCACCAGCGGGAATGACGTCGTCGCCAACTGTGCCCAATCACTGAGCTTTGATACAGCCTTCTTAAAGATGCGCTGGCGGCTGTTCCCGGCTACAACAATCATCGAAATCCGATCGAGCACAGCCTCGTTCGCAAAGAAGCGTTCGACGGTCTGCTGCAAATCCTTCACGAAGCAGGTGGCAGCGAAGATCGTCGCAGCCAAACCAATCAATGTCCGCTGAACCTCATCTTGTCGTCCATATGTAGCCGGCGCCAAGCCGACAGGCCAATTAACAGTCGCGGCCATTCCTTCCTCGTCAACCGTGAAGTCAGGTGCAAGCACGTCAGCACCCTCTTGAATCCAGATACGGAAGTTTTCAGTGTGCGCTGCAGCGCCAATCTCAGGAGCCGTCGCAAAAAGCGCCTCAATGACTCCAACGACCGACTCGGCCACAAGGATCGAGGTCTCCGACATCTGGTAGTGAACCACGATCCGCATGCCCTGCACTCTCGACACATAAGAGTGCGAATCTGACTCGTTGAAGACGACTGGCCCATGCAAGTTGTCGGATACTGGTTGACTGGCGAGCAATGTGAAGAACTCTGCAATGCTCTCTGGTGTTTCCTCCTTCGGTATAGAACCCTCCTCGCGGAGCACTGCCTCATAGCCGAGCGCGTAGAGCAGCGAATTTCGACTCTGATGCAAGCCAAGCCGATCAAGAACGTCGGGTAGTTGAATAACTTGCTCAAGCTCTGCTGACGTGAAATTCAGCAACTGGCTTCCAAGAATGAGATCGAACTCCATAAGGCGCTTCGCGACACGCTCATTGGAGGCGTCGTCGAGCGGAAGCCCTGCCGCACAGCCTCGAACCAGTCGAACGGCTTCAAGGGAATCTGGCAAATGCCGCAGTTCGACAGCGATCCAAGCAAGCATCATGACCGTTGGCACGATTGAGGCCGGAAGATCGCTATCCTCTTCAGCTTCGATGAATATCGAAGCCATTGCAAGAATGCAGCTTGCTCGTGCGGCCCATAGCAGTCCGGCACTGCGATAGGCCAGCGTGAGAAGTTGCATAGTCTCGATCAGCGCGTCGGCATACTCTTTCTTGGTGAGCTGCCGCGCGGCCTTGCCCAGCAATCTGATCATTTCGAAGTTGTCTTCGAAATCGAGCTGCTGAGCGCGCCTGAGGAGCACGAGTGCTCCCTGAGCTTCGCCAGTGCGCTCCGACACGAACGCCGCAACGTCGTCGACAAGGCGGGTATAGCCCTGATCCTTTCCCGCGACGTTGCCAAACACCTCAATCATCCTGGTCAAGCGCTCGGCAGCAAACTCGCCAAGACCATTTGCTTGCTTGATCACCTCAGAAAACTGCGGCCAAAGTGAGCTGAGCCGTTGAGGATCTTTCTTGAGCGCCGCCTGATTGACTTCGATAACGAGTAGTGAGGTTCGTGCCTCCAAAGAATTGTTTGGACGATCATGGTCCGCCACCATCGCCTTCAATCTGTCGCTCAGTCGAGCGATGCGCTCCTCCAGCTTGGCCTCATCGGCAGTCAAATGCTGATGAATGACCGAGTTGAACAGCAGTTGAGCCAAGTTACACAGAAGCTCAAGGTTCTTGGCGTGATCTGTGTCGATCACGAGCTTCTCGAAAGCGTCATAGCTGGCGTTCAAGTGCGCGACATCGTCAAACCACCAGAAGGCGGTCCAGATCCATTCGTAGTGTGCTTCAAGCGTCTGACGGGAAGTACCATCTCGTTCGGCCAATCGAACTGCGCGTGCAAACCGTCCATCCGTTTCTGTTCGCGGACGCTCTAAATTGCGCGAAAGCTTGGCCGCAACCAAAGCCTCTGTCACGCGCTGCATTTCCATTCCGGAAAATGCATCCGGGTTGCCGATCAACTTCTCGACATCTTCGAGCTGCCGGGAGCGGGAATAGTCCGTCGGCCCCAGTCGGCGCGCGTCGGCAATCTCTTGTCCAACGCCGAGGTAGTTAAAAGCGAGGTCCCTGCGATCACCGTCAACGACCTGCTCAACGATCCAGCTCCGGTCGAGAATGGTGACGGTCAGGCCATATTTCTTGGTGAGTTCGTCCTCGACCCGAGCGCGGTCCTTCGCACGGGCGAACTGTGCGGTAACGCAATAGACCTTCTGATAGCCACGTTGCGTCTCCACAATGCCTGCCACGTCGTTGCGTGCTTTCTCTGCCCACGTTTTCTTAGCGCTGAAGGCGAACGCCCAACGCTCCTTACCGGAATTCGGTTCGCCCACATAGGTAAGAGTTGCGATCTCGTCCGCAACCGGAATGGTTTCGGTATCAGCCTTGCTGTCCCCACCCCCTTCGGGTCCGGTGGCAGGTTTCAGGTTTGGGCAAATCGTGCGCTCACACAGCTTGCGGCAAAAGAGCTCGAAGTCGTGAGTCTGGTTGCGTGCGGTGATGGTTTCGAGGCGGTACTCAAGCGTCGTTGCGTCAAGCAGGTAGGTCGTGCGATCGCTCGTATCTGAGTAGAGCGCAGGACGCAGTTGGCGCATGAACTCCGATGGCGATACTTTCTTTTTTTCCACGCCCTCAGTCATTCATCGCCTCTCTAGAAAACTAATGGCATCATCGTACCTATTCGACGAGCAGGAAAAGATCAATTCACAGCCCTCATCCAACGAGAGCTTCCAGCTCCTCGGAAGCCGAGCGCGATAACCGCCTCCCCTCCTTGGCCACGTTGACCTGCAAGGCAACGCACGCCACCTCCAGAACGTCCATGGCCAGCGAGTAGCTACCCTTCGCCTGCAGCCAGGCAAGCACATCCGCCAAGTGCCAGATCGACGCGCTGCCTTCATGCACCGGCGCTGGGAAGCTGCCCGGATGGGCCAGCATCAGCTTGCGCATGTTCTGCCGCGACACGCCCACGATGTCGGCCACATCGGTCAGCCCGACCAGATCCGGTGCGACCTCGATCAGCCTGGCCGATGGCACGGCGCTCCGCACGTCGGCCAACGCGCTGCGCACAGCCGCGTCCGCACTGTCCGCCTCTCGGGTGAACTCCAGCGCGAGCCGCCCCGGCTGCCCGATGCCGACCAGGGCATCGTCGCACCCGGCCTCGCCCAGACGCTCGACCAGCGCATCCGGGTCACGGTCATCGTCGGCGAGTTGGTATTTCAGGGTGAAGGTGTATTCCATCGTGCTACTCCTCGGCATCGTCGGCTGCCTCCTGCTGCTTGCGGTGCGTCGTGCAGTTGTCCACGACTCGCCGCAAGGCGCGCGCATGGTTGCCAGGGTTCTTCGGCGTACTCCACACGCTGGTGATACAGAACTCGCCGCAGCGACACTCCGCATCGTTGTACGGACAATAAATCCGCCCCCAGGCGTGGCTGCCACCGACTTCCACGCGCCAGCCCTGCCCTTCGGCGTGCCTGAGTGCTTCCTCGACTTCTTTCTTCGGATGAGAGGACCGGGCCATCAACAGTCTCTAGTATGGGAATGATTGCCAAGGTTGTCAAGTGACAACCTTGACCCTGCCTCAGGCCATCGCACTCAACACCGGCACGACCACGTTCTCCGGCATCAGCTTCGGCACGTAGGTCTGCCCGTCGATCCAGGCATCGACCATGTTGGCCCACTCCTGCAGCATGTGGCGCCGCTGCTCGGCGTACTCGGCCTTGTTGTAGATCGAGCGCGAGGAACGCCCTTCTTCGTGCGCAAGGCACTTCTCGATCCAGTCTCGGTTGAACCCGATCTCGTTGAGCAACGTCGAACCTGTGCGGCGCAGATCGTGGACGGTGAACGGCTCCAGCGGCAGGCCTGCGGCCTTGGCCCGTTGCGCCACGATCTGCGTGACCCGGTTGAGAGTCGCATGAGACATGCAATGGTCGGAGTCGTAGCGCGATGGCAGCACGAACTTCGAGCCGGCCGCGCAGGTGTGCAACGCCACCAGGATGTCCAGCGCCTGGCGCGACAGGTAGACCACATGCGGGTTGCGCCCCTTCATCCGCTGCTTCGGAATGGTCCAGGTCGCATTCTCGAAATCGACCTCGTCCCAGGTGGCCTCGATCAGCTCGCTCTTGCGCACCAGCGTCAGCAGGATCATTCGCAACGCCAGCCGGATGGTCGGATAGGTGGCCACCGACTCCATCTGCCGCGACATCAAGCGGATCTCCAGCGGCGACAAGGCTCGGTCCTTGGGCACGAAGGTCGCAATCGAGGCTGCGCCCACGTCGGCCGCCGGGTTGTCCACCTTCTCCCCATGCAGGATGGCGAAGGCATAGACCTGCTTCACGATGTCGCGGATGTGCACCGCGGTGGCCGGGGCGCCGCGCCCCTTCACCTTGCCGCACAGGGCGCGCAAGTCGTCGGCGGTGATTTCGTTGAGCAAGCGGTTCTGGAAGGCCGGCAGGATGTCCCGATCAACGATGCTCTTGCGCATCGCTCGCGTGCTGTCGGCCATCCGGGCACCGGCCAGCCACTGGGAGGTCATGTCGCCGAAGTTCTTGGCGGCAGTCAGACGGCGCTTCTCGCGCTGCTTCTCATACGCCGGGGACTTGCCCTGGGCAACGGCCTTCTTGGCATCCAGCAGCTTTTCGCGGGCCATCGCGAGCGAAATGCCGGACGGCCCATACCGTCCAATGGTCAGCGTCTCGCGCCGGCCGTTGAGACGGTAATCGTAGCGGAAGGTGACGGTACCGGTGGTTGATACCGTTACGTACATGCCGTCGCGGTCGGAAGCCTTGTAAATCTTGGACTTAGGCTTGAGATTGCGTAGTGCGGTGTCGGTAAGCATCGAGGTTTTTCCTCCTGTTCATGACGGCTTTTACCGTCAGGGGTCAGGAGACCTGCTGATGCTCGGAAAGCCGCATGAAACAAGCTTTCCTGATGAGTGATTTACCGTCAAAGACCGGTTTGGTCTGGATAGTAAACGGGAGGGTCTTAATCCGGCCTCCGGTTTCTACCGTCACCTCTACCGCCAATCCGTTTTGCTGGTCGGCGATAGCCACCGATAGCTGCCGTGACGTATTTCATTATAAATCAACACGTTACGACAGTTTTCGATAGGTCACGATAGTCCCCGAAGGACCTGATTTCACTCCCACTCGATCGTCGCCGGCGGCTTGCCCGAAATGTCGTACACCACGCGGTTGATGCCACGCACCTCGTTGATGATGCGGTTGCTGACCTTGCCGAGCAGGCTGTGCGGCAGCTCCGCCCAGTGCGCGGTCATGAAGTCCTGCGTCTGCACCGCGCGCAGCGCCACCACGTACTCGTAGGTGCGCCCGTCGCCCATCACGCCCACGCTCTTCACCGGCAGGAAGACCGCGAAGGCCTGGCTGGTCTTGTCGTACCAGTCGGCGGCGCGCAGCTCGTCGATGAAGATCGCGTCGGCCCTGCGCAGCAGGTCGGCGAAGTCCTGGCGGACCTCGCCGAGGATGCGCACCCCCAGGCCCGGCCCCGGGAAGGGATGGCGATAGACCATGTCGTGCGGCAGGCCGAGCGCCACGCCGAGCTCGCGCACCTCGTCCTTGAAGAGGTCGCGCAGCGGCTCGAGCAGCTTCAGGCCGAGCGTCTCGGGCAAGCCGCCGACGTTATGGTGACTCTTGATGGTGTGCGCCTTCTTGCTCTTGGCGCCGCCGGATTCGATCACGTCGGGGTAGATCGTGCCCTGGGCGAGCCACTTCGCGTTCGGAAGCTTCTGCGCTTCCGCCTGGAACACCTCGACAAACTCGCGCCCGATAATCTTGCGCTTCTGCTCGGGGTCGGTGACGCCCTTGAGGTGGCCCATGAACTGATCGGTGGCGTCCACATGCACGACCTTGGCGTGCAGCCGCCCGGCGAACATCTCCATCACCAGCTTGCCTTCGTTCAAGCGCAGCAGGCCGTGGTCGACGAACACGCAGGTGAGCTGGTCGCCGATCGCGCGGTGGATCAGCGCCGCCGCCACCGACGAATCCACGCCGCCCGACAGGCCGAGGATGACCTCCTCGTCGCCGACCTGGTCGCGGATCTTCTGCACCGCCTCGGCGATGTAGTCGGGCATGTTCCAGTCGTGGCCGCAGCCGCAGATGTCGTGCACGAAACGCCCGATCATCTCCTTGCCCTTCAACGTGTGCGTGACCTCGGGGTGGAACTGCACGCCGTAGAAGCCGCGCGCCTCGTCGGCCATGGCCGCGATCGGGGTGGACTCGTTGCTGCCGATGACCTTGAAGCCCGCAGGCAGCTCGGTGACCTTGTCGCCGTGACTCATCCACACGTCGAGCAGGCCGTGGCCTTCGGCGTTGCTGCGATCCTCGATGCCGGTGAACAGCTTCGAGTGCCCGCGCGCGCGCATCTCGGCGTAGCCGAACTCGCGCTTGGCCGAGCTCTCGACCTTGCCGCCGAGCTGGCTGGCCATGGTCTGCATGCCGTAGCAGATGCCCAGCACCGGCACGCCGAGCTCGAACACCGCCTGCGGTGCGCGCCAGTCCTCGGCCTCGTAGACCGAGTTGGGACCGCCGGACAGGATCACGCCCTGGGCGCCGAAACTGCGCACGAACTCGTCCGAGACGTCGAAGGGGTGCAGCTCGCAGTACACCTGCTGCTCGCGCACGCGGCGCGCGATGAGCTGGGAGACCTGGGAGCCGAAATCGAGGATGAGGATCTTCTGGTGGGCCATGGGGCGGAAATCTCGAACGTCGAAAAAGGAAGGGCGGCCTCGCAGCCGCCCGGGTGTCTCGAAGGAGCGCGCTCAGCTGATCTGGTAGTTGGGCGCTTCCTTGGTGATCTGCACGTCGTGCACATGCGACTCGCGCATGCCCGCCGAACTGATCTGCACGAACTCGGCACGCGCGTGCACGTTCGGGATGTCGGCGCACCCCAGGTAACCCATCGAGGCGCGCAGGCCGCCGACGAGCTGGTGGATCACCGCCGTGACCGAGCCCTTGTAGGGCACGCGGCCCTCGATGCCCTCGGGCACGAGCTTGTCGATGTTGCCGGTGTTCTCTTCCTGAAAGTAGCGGTCGGCCGCGCCCTTCTCCATCGCGCCGAGCGAACCCATGCCGCGGTAGGACTTGTAGGAACGGCCCTGGAACAGCACCGTCTCGCCCGGCGCCTCCTCGGTGCCGGCGAACAGGCCGCCGAGCATGACCACGTTGGCGCCCGCGGCGATCGCCTTGGCGATGTCGCCCGAGAAGCGGATGCCACCGTCGGCGATCATCGGCACGCCCGTACCCGCCAGCGCGTTGGCGACGTTGTCGATCGCACTGATCTGCGGCACGCCCACGCCGGCGACGATGCGGGTGGTGCAGATCGAGCCCGGACCGATGCCGACCTTGACCCCGTCGGCGCCCGCATCGACCAGCGCACGCGCGGCGTCGGCGGTGGCGATGTTGCCCCCCACCACCTCGATGTGCGGGAAGTGCTTCTTGACCCAGCCGACGCGGTCGAGCACGCCCTGGGAGTGACCGTGGGCGGTGTCGACCACGATCATGTCCACACCGGCGTCGGCGAGGCGCTCGGCGCGCTCCTCGGTGCCGGCACCGACGCCGATCGCCGCGGCCACGCGCAGGCGACCGTGTTCGTCCTTGGCGGCGAGCGGGTGCTCGGTGGACTTCATCATGTCCTTGACGGTGATGAGGCCGCACAGCTCGCCGGCTTCGTTCATCACCAGCACGCGCTCGAGGCGGTGCACGCGCAGCAGCTCGCGCGCCTCTTCCAGGCTGGCGCCCTCGCGCACGGTGACGAGGCGGTCCTGCGGCGTCATGATCTCGGAGACGAGCTGGTCGAGATTGGTCTCGAAGCGGGTGTCGCGGTTGGTGACGATGCCGACGACCTTGCCACCCTCGACCACCGGCACGCCGGAGAAGCGGTGCTGGCGCTGCAGCGCGATCACCTCGCCGACGGTCATCGTCGGCGGGATGATGATCGGGTCCTTGAGGATGCCCGACTCGTGGCGCTTGACCTTGTGCACTTCGCCGGCCTGCTGGGCGGGGGTGAGGTTCTTGTGCACCACGCCGATGCCGCCTTCCTGCGCGAGCGCGATGGCGAGGCGGCTTTCGGTCACCGTATCCATGGCAGCCGAAACGAGGGGGATATTGAGACGGATGCGGCGCGTGACCTGGCTCTGCAGGCTCACGTCGCGCGGAAGAACCGTGGAGTGGGCAGGAACGAGAAGGACGTCATCGAAGGTCAGCGCCTTCTGGATCACTCGCATGGCTTTTTTCCTTTCGACCAAATCCGTATTATACAGAGCGCTCCCGCACCACGTAAGCGGCTCGCCGCGGAGAATTGTGCCGATGAACCGTCGATTCGCCCCGCTCACGATCCTGGCCCTGCTGCTGGCCGCCCTCCCCGCTTTCGGCCAAGTGTATAGCTGGAAGGACAAGGACGGACGCACCCACTACGGCGACATGCCGCCCGCCGCCGTGGAGGCCACCTTGCTCCGCGGCCCCCAGGCGGGCGCCGCCCCGACCGTGCGTTCGAGTGGCGAAGCGGGGGGCGCGCCAGACCTGCCAGCCCCCGTGTCGCCGTCCGCTCCGCGTTCGCTCGCCGAACGCGAGCAGGCCTTCCAGGAACGCCGCGCCGCAGAGGCGGAAGCCGCAGCGAAGCTGGCCGAGGAGGCCGCGGCAAGGGACGAGACGGAGCGTTTCTGCGCGAGCGCGCAGCACGAACTCGCGGCCCTGCGCGCAGGCCAGCGCATGGTCCGCTTCAACGCCAGGGGCGAGCGCGAGTTCCTCGACGATCAAGCCCGTGCGGAGCAGGCGGCACGGCTGGAGCGCCAGCTCGCCGAGCGCTGTCGCTAGCCACCCACGCTAGCCACCCACGCTGGCGACCGGCTCTCGCCACGAGACACCCGGAACCGTACGACCACAGCCTCTCGCAGCGCCGCGCGCGGTCATGAGCGCCCGGCCGCGGCGCAGCTTCACTCGGCCGCTTCGGCCGGTCCCCCGCCCTTCTTCATGACCTTGCCCTCGTCGGCGCGCTTCTTCCGTACCGCCTTCGGGTCGGCGATCAGCGGGCGGTAGATCTCCACCCTGTCGCGGTCGCGCACCTCGGTGTCGAGCTTGACCAGCTTCGCATACACCCCCAGCTTGTTGGCGCGATCGGGCTGGATGTCGGGATATTTCTGCAACAGGCCCGACGCCTCCAGCGCATCGCGCACCGTCGCGCCCTCGGCGAGGCGTACGCTCACCAGCTCCTGGCGCTGCGGCAGCGCATACACCACTTCCACGTTGATCGACCCGCTCATGCTGCACTCCCCTGGCCGGCCCGGTACACCTGGCCGGCGCGCTTGACGAAGGAATCGACGAAAGTGTTCGCGATGTGGTTGAACACCGGCCCGAGCACCTTCTCCAGCAGCTTGCTCGCGAACTGGTAGCGCAGCTGGAACTCGACCTTGCACGCGGTCTCGCCGAGCGCGGTGAAGCGCCAGTGCCCGTCGAGGTGGGTGAAGGGCCCGTCGGTCAGGCGCAGCTTCATCTCCTGCGGGTAGCGCTTGGTGTTCTCGGTGCTGAAGTGTGCCTTGATGCCGTGGTAGTTGATGTGCAGCGTCGCCGCGGTGATCGTCTCGGTGCGCTCGATCAATTCGATCCCGCCGCACCAGGGCAGGAACAGCGGATAGTCCTCGCAGCGATCGACGAGCTCGAACATCTGCGCAGGCGTGAATTCGATCAGAACCAGCTTATTGACTTCGGCCATGAGCAAGGTCGCGGGCGGCACCACCATGACGGAACGGAGGTGCGGCCGAACTGTTAAAATCCGCGATTCTACCGCATACGGATGCGCCGGCTCAGGGCCGCGCCGCCACGAGACGCCGAACCATGAGCATCATCGAAAACCGCAAGGCCTTCCACGACTACTTCATCGAGGAGAAGCACGAAGCCGGCATCGTCCTCGAAGGCTGGGAGGTCAAGGCGATCCGCGCAGGTCGCTCGAACATCAAGGAATCCTACGTCGTGATCCGCGGCGAGGAGATCTTCCTCTTCGGCATGCACATCACCCCGCTGACCACTGCCTCCAGCCACGTGCGCCATGACCCCACGCGCACGCGCAAGCTGTTGCTGCACAAGAAGGAAATCGCCCGCCTGATCGGCAAGGTCGAGCGCGCCGGCTATACGCTGGTGCCGCTCGACCTGCACTACAAGAATGGCCTGATCAAGCTCGAGATCGGTCTCGCCAAGGGCAAGAAGCTGCACGACAAGCGCGAGGACGAGAAGAAGAAGGACTGGGACCGCGAGAAGCAGCGCCTGATGCGGGTCAAGGCCTGAGCGCCCCCGGTCCCCCGAGCGCCCCTCTTACAGCAGCATCACCGCGCTCGCCGCGACCGCCAGCAGCACCAGCCAGGTCAGCACGCCGAAGCTGGTGACCTGCATCGCCACCTCGCTCGCCTCGACCTGCTCCTCGATGCCGAGCAGGCGGTCGACCCCGTGCCGGATCAGCATGGCCGAAGCGCCGAGGGCGACGACGCCGACGAGCACCACGAACCACGCGCTGCCGAACACCACCGCGAGCGAGGACAGCCACAGCGGCACCGGCGCGATCGCCGCCACCGCGTAGGCGTCCTGGAGCCGGCTGCTGCCGTTCTTGGCCATCGAGGCCTGGCGGATGGAGTTCGCCATGATCGGCACACTGAAGTGCTCGGCCACGAAGAACAGCACCGCCGCGATCAGCCAGTTGCCGAACCCCGCCTCGGGGAACACCCGCTCGCCCACGCCACCGGATGCAAGCAGGATCATCAGCGGCGGCAGCAGCGACATCGGCAGCACCAGGCGGCGGAACAGCCAATCCATCGGCGGCCGCGCGCGCGCGACCAGGTCCCAGCCTTCGCGGCTCGAAACGACCATGCGGGGAAATTGCATCACGTCCATGATTCGGTCTCCTCTTCCGGGTGGGAAGCCGGCCACACACTCCGTCGATCCCGGCGGACCGGTAGCCGTGCTTTTTTTACATCACGTTTTGATATTAATCCTCAATCGCCGGATTGCAAGCACGATCTCGCGATCGGGCTGCCGAAGCGGGTCCGGAAGCAGATAAAATCCGCGCACGATGAACACTCCACTCGACAAGTCCGAATTCGAGGCCCTCGCCGATTTCCGCTACCAGTTGCGGCGCTTCCTGCGCTTCTCCGAGTTGCTCACCCGGCGTCACGGCATCACCAACCTCCAATACCTGCTGCTGCTCCAGGTCAAGGGCTATCCCGGACGCGAGTGGGCCTGCATCGGCGAACTCGCCGAGCGCCTGCAGGCCCATCAGCATGGCGTGGTGTCGCTGGTGTCGCGCTGCGAAAAGCTAGGGCTGGTCGAACGCCGCCCGGGACGCGAGGATCGGCGCGCGGTCGAGGTGCACCTCACCGCCGAAGGCGAGCGTCTCGCCGAATCGATCGCCCTGCACCACCGCGAGGAGGTCAAGCTGCTCGGCGGCGTGTTCCGCGACCTCGCCTCGCAACTGCGCTGAGGGTCGCCGCCGCAGGCTTACGGCGCGGCACCTCAGGTCTCCGGCCCCTGCCCCAGGCCATTCTCCACCGCGAACACCGCCGCCTGCACGCGGCTGCTCAGGTTGAGCTTGCGCAGCATGTTCTGCACGTGGATCTTCACTGTGCTCTCGGCAAGCTCGAGCGCACGTGCGATCTCCTTGTTGCTCTGCCCGCGCGCGATGAAGCGCAGGATCTCGCGTTCGCGCGGCGACAGCTTGTCGAGCTCGGCCGCCTCGGCCCCGGGAACGGCGGCGTTTCTGGGCGGCGCCGCGGGCGCAGGCGGCAGCCCGCC
>NZ_AMXF01000004.1 GCF_000310225.1 Thauera phenylacetica B4P | reverse complement strand
CCCAGTCGCCCGCCGCCGCCTCGCCGGCGATCGCGCGCAGGCCGCCGAGCACGCTGTCGGCGCGCGTGGCGCCGCCGCAGAAGAGCGGGCGCAGCTTGGGCCCGAGCGCGCTCCAGTCGTGCGTGGCCCACTCCGTGTCATCCACCGAGAGCACGACGAAGACCGCGTCGACCGCGGGCGCGGCACACAGCACCGAGAGCGCGTGGTGGATCAGGGGGCGGCCGAGCAGCGACAGATACTGCTTGGGGCGGGTGGCAGCCATGCGCGAGCCGCTGCCTGCGGCGGGCACGATGGCGAAATGGCGTGGGTGGGTGGTCTGCATGGCGCGCATTCTAGCCGCGCCGCCCGTGGCGCGGGCTTGTGCAAGCACGGGTTTCGAGGCGGGACGATCCCGGCCGGGCTGCCTATAATGGGAAATGTTCCAACGCTGACATCCCCGCAGGATTGCACCATGGCACTCGCTTCGATCCGCCCGGCAGCCGTGGCCGGGCAGTTCTATCCCCGCGACGAGCGCGTGCTGCGCACCCAGCTCGCCGAGATGCTCTCCACCGCCGTCGCCTTCGAGTCGGCGCCCGCGCCCAAGGCGATCATCGTGCCGCACGCCGGCTACATGTATTCCGGGCCGGTGGCGGCGAGCGCCTACGCGCTGCTCGCGCCGCTGCGCGAGCGCATCCGCCGCGTCGTGCTGCTCGGCCCCACGCATCGCGTGGCGGTGCGCGGCTTCGCGCTGCCGGCGGCGCAGCGCTTCGCCACGCCGCTCGGCGAGGTACCGGTCGCGCGCGGCGACTGGGAGGCCTTGCAGGTACGCGACGACGTGCTGGTCGACGACCGCCCGCACGCCGAGGAGCACTGCCTCGAGGTGCAGCTCCCCTTCCTGCAGGTCTGCCTCGAGCGCTTCGAGATCGTCCCCGTGCTGGTCGGCGACGCCTCGCCCGAAGCCACCGCCAGCCTCATCGAGAGCCTGTGGGGCGGCCCCGAGACCCTGATCCTGATCAGCTCGGACCTCTCGCACTACCTGAGCTACCGCGAGGCACAATGGTCCGACCGCGCCGCGGTCGACCAGGTGCTCGAGCTGCGCGCCGGGCTCAACCACGAGCAGGCCTGCGGCGCCACCCCGATCAACGGGCTGCTGCACGCCGCCCGCAAGCACCACCTGCAGGCCCACCTGCTGGACCTGCGCAACTCCGGCGACACCGCGGGCGACCGCTCGCGCGTCGTCGGCTACACCAGCATCGCCTTTTGTGAAGCGGAACCCCCAAGCCATGCCCGACACTGATTTCGGTACCACCCTGCTCGCGCTCGCCCGCGCCGCGATCGCCCACCGCCTCGGCCGCGGTCCCGCCCCGGTCGTCCCGGACGATCCGCGCCTGCGCGAGAAGGGCGCGACCTTCATCACCCTCGCCAGGGACGGCGAGCTGCGCGGCTGCATCGGCAGCCTACGGCGCTCGCGCGAGCTCGGCGAGGACGTGATCCACAACGCGCTCGCGGCGGCCTTCGAGGATTCGCGCTTCGAGCGGCTCGCCGCCGAGGAGCTCGACGCGGTGGCGATCGAGGTCTCCATCCTCTCCGAGCCCGAGTTCCTCGACTTCTTCGGCGAGGAAGAGCTGCTCGCCCAGCTGCGTCCCGGCGAGGACGGGCTGATCATCTTCTCCGGCTGCCACAGCGCCACCTTCCTGCCCCAGGTGTGGGAGCAGCTGCCCGAGCCGCGCCAGTTCCTCGCCGCGCTCAAGCACAAGGCCGGCCTGCCCACCAACCGCGAGGTGGTCGAGCTGATGGCCGCGCGTTATCACGTCGAGAAGTGGAAGGAGTCCGAACGGGAGGCCTCATGAACACCCAGCCCGAGCCGGCGGCCGACGCAGGCCGCCCCGAGGTCGGCAGCCGCCATCCCGCGCGCTACTGGCATCGTCTCGACGATGGTCGCTACCAGTGCGACCTGTGTCCGCGCCTGTGCAAGCTCCACCCCGGGCAGCGCGGCGCCTGCTTCGTGCGCATGCGCGAGGGCGAGGACATGCTGCTCACCACCTACGGGCGCAGCTCGGGCTTCTGCATCGACCCGATCGAGAAGAAACCGCTCAACCATTTCTACCCGGGCAGCAAGGTGTTCTCGTTCGGCACCGCCGGCTGCAACCTGGCGTGCAAGTTCTGCCAGAACTGGGACATCTCGAAGTCGCGCGACCTCGACACGCTGATGGACCAGGCCTCGCCCGCGGAGATCGCCGAGACCGCGCTGCACTGGGGCTGCCACAGCGTCGCCCTCACCTACAACGACCCGGTGATCTTCGCCGAGTACGCGATGGACGTCGCCGACGCCTGCCGTGCGCGCGGGCTGAAGACCGTCGCGGTGACCGCCGGCTACATCTCCGAGTGCGCGCGGCGCGACTTTTTCTCGCGCATGGATGCGGCCAACGTCGACCTCAAGGGCTTCACCGACGACTTCTACGTCAAGCTGTGCGGCGCCCACCTGCAGCCGGTGCTCGACACCCTGGTCTGGCTGCGCCACGAGACCGACGTGTGGGTCGAGCTCACCACCCTGCTCATCCCCGGCCACAACGACTCCGACAGCGAGATCGGCGCGCTGGCCGGCTGGGTGCGCAAGGAACTCGGCGCCGAGGTGCCGCTGCACTTCAGCGCCTTCCACCCCGACTTCAAGATGGACGACCTGCCGCCCACGCCGCCCGCCACACTTACGCGCGCGCGCCGCATCGCGCTCGACGCCGGGCTGAAGCACGTCTACACCGGCAACGTGCACGACACCGAGGGCGACACGACCCGCTGCGCGAGCTGCGGCGAGACCCTGATCGTGCGCGACTGGTACGAGATCCGCCGCTACGCCCTCGGCGCCGACGGCCACTGCCCGCACTGCGGCTGCGTGCTCGCCGGCCGCTTCGGCGCGGTGGGCGCCGCGGTGGGCGAGGCCTTCGGCGCGCGCCGCATCCCGGTCGCCATCCATCGCCGCCTTGCCTGAGCAGGCCAAACGGAACGTGAAACTGCGCAACACTCCGATCAGCATGCCCGCCCAGGGCGTCTGGCTCGACGGTCTCCTGAGCCACGCGCCCGACGTCCGCGGGCTCGCCATCCACCTCCACTCCACCGGCCACCCGCCGCTCGGCGCGGTGACGCCGCCGCTCGAGGCCGAGCTGCACGCGCATGGCTTCGCCACGCTCACGCTCGACCTGCTCACCCGCCAGGAGGTCGCGCGCGACCCCGACGCGCCCTACAACATCCCGCGGCTCACCGAGCGCATCCTGTGCGCCGCCGAATGGGCCTTGCACCAGCCACCGCTCGCCGCGCTGCCGCTGGGACTGATCGCGCAGGACACCGGCTGCGCGGCGGCCATCCGCGCGGCGGTCAAGGTGCCCGAGCGCTTCACCGCCCTCGCCTGCCTCGACGGCCGCGCCGACCTCGCCGGCGCCGAGCCGCTGCGCACGCTGCGCTGCCCGGTGCGCTTCGTGATCAGCCCGGGCAATGCGTCGAGCGCGATCCTCGAGAAGGCGTTCGGCCTCGTCGGCGGCCCGCGCCACTGGCTCGCCCTGCCGGACGCCCGCGACCCGAGGCTGCAGGAGCAGTTGCTGGCGCGGGCGGCGGCGACCTGGCTGGAGCAGCACGGGGTGGCGGCGCAGTCGGCGACGGGTTAGGGGGCGAGGACGGAAAGCGGGGGACGGGAAGCGGCCAGGGACTGCGGCGGTGCGGCGGGAACGCCCGCTTCGCGCCTGCCGGCGCTCCTACATGAACCACCGCGCGTCCAGAGGGCATGCAAAAGCGCCCGAAGGCACGAACAACCGCAGGATCAAAGGCACCACGCTCCGGATGGAATGTAGGAGCGCCGGCAGGCGCGAACAACCACAAACCCAAGGCACCACGCCCCGGGTGGGATGTAGGAGCGCCGGCAGGCGCGAACAACCACAAACCCATGGCACCACGCCCCGGGTGGGATGGGTAGGAGCGCCGGCAGGCGCGAACAACCACAAACCCAAGGCACCACGCTCCGGATGCGATGCAGGAGCGCCGGCAGGCGCGAACAATCGCCGTGCGCGCCCCGCAGCGCATTCCCCGGTGCCCGCAGCGCGCGGGATGAAGGATAATTCCCCCCTTCCCCGCACGCGTTTCCCGCGGATTCCCGCCGCATGCGTCCGACGCACACGAAGACACGATGTCCCTCTCCCTAGACGCCCTCCTCTCCCGGCTGTCCACGCAAAGGATGCCCAAGCCCGGTGGCCGCCTCGAGCTCGACCCGCTCGCCGGCTCGGCCGACGCGCTCGCCATCGCCCAGCTCGCCAGCCGCGGCCGCATGCTGGTGGTGATCACCGCCAACCCGCTCGACGCCCAGCGCCTGCAGGACGAGATCGCCTGGGTCGCGCCCGGCCTGCGCGCCCACCTGCTGCCCGACTGGGAAACCCTGCCCTACGACAGCTTCTCGCCCCACCAGGACCTGATCTCCGAGCGCCTGTCCACGCTCTACGCGATCAGCCGCGGCGAGACCGACCTCGTGCTGGTGCCGGCGTCCACCGCGCTCTACCGCATGGCGCCGCCCGCCTACCTGGCCGCCTACACCTTCTTCCTCAAGCAGGGCGAAAAGCTCGACGTCGAGCAGTTCAAGGCGCAGATGGCGCTCGCCGGCTACGCGCACGTGACACAGGTGGTGAGCCCGGGCGAATTCTCGGTGCGCGGCGGGCTGGTGGACCTGTTCCCGATGGGCTCGCCGCTGCCCTTCCGCATCGATCTGTTCGATGACGAGGTCGAGAGCATCAAGACCTTCGACCCCGACACCCAGCGTACGGTATATCCGACCAAGGAGATCCGCCTGCTGCCGGCGCGCGAGTTCCCGCTCGACGACAAGGGGCGCACGCGTTTCCGCAGCCGCTTCCGCGAGACCTTCGAGGGCGACCCCACGCGCGCCTCGATCTACAAGGACGTCTCCAACGGCATCGCGCCGGCCGGCATCGAGTACTACCTGCCGCTGTTCTTCGACGACACCGCGACGCTCCTCGACTACCTGCCCGCCGAGACGCCGGTGCTGCTGCACCGCGACGTGCCGGCGGCGATCGCCGAGTTCTGGAAGGACACGCGCTCGCGCCACGACCTGTTGAAGGGCGACCGCACCCGCCCGGTGCTGCCGCCCGAGCAGCTCTTCCTGACCGACGAGGCCTTCTTCGTCGCGCTGAAGAACCTGCCGCGCCTGGCGATCGGGGCCGAGATCACGGCCGCTGCGGCGGCCGACTCGATCCGTGCAACAGCCGAGACCCCGGCGGCCGACGCCCCCCAGGCGCTCGCCCTGCCGCCGCCCGAGGTCGCGGTCGAGCGCAAGGCCACCGACCCGCTGCACAAGCTCAAGACCTTTCTCGACGGCTTCGACGGCCGCGTGCTGCTGCTGTCGGACTCGCCCGGCCGGCGCGAGACCATGGCCGAGTTCTTCGCCGAATACGGCGTCAAGCCCGAGGCCAGCGCCGACTTCGGCGCCTTCCTCGATGGCGACGCCCGCCTCGCGCTCGGCGTCGCCCCGCTCGCGCGCGGCTTCGTGCTGCCGACCGCAAAGCTCGCGGTGCTCACCGAGACCGAGCTCTACGCCGCCACCGCGCGCAGCCGCGCCCGCCGCGACAGCCGCAAGGCGGCCACCATGGAAGGCTGGCTGCGCGACCTGTCCGAGCTCAAGGTCGGCGACCCGGTGGTGCATGTGTCGCACGGCATCGGCCGCTACCTCGGCCTGCTGCACATGAACCTCGGCGAGGGCGACACCGAGTTCCTGCACCTGGAATACAACGGCGGCGACAAGCTCTACGTGCCGGTGTCGCAGCTGCACGTGATCACCCGCTACGCCGGCGCCGACCCGGACGCGATCGACCTGCACCGCCTCGGCTCCGGCCAGTGGGAGAAGGCCAAGAAGAAGGCCGCGATGCAGGTGCGCGACACCGCCGCCGAGCTGCTCGCCCTCTACGCCCAGCGCGCCGCGCGCCCCGGCCACCGCTTCGACTTCAAGCAGCACGACCTGGAGGCCTTCGCCGAGGCCTTCGGCTTCGAGACCACGCCCGACCAGCAATCGGCCATCGACGCGGTGGTGAGCGACATGAAGTCCGGCCGCCCGATGGACCGCCTGGTGTGCGGCGACGTCGGCTTCGGCAAGACCGAGGTCGCGCTGCGCGCCGCCTTCATCGCGGTCGCCGACGGCAAGCAGGTGGTGGTGCTGTGCCCGACCACCCTGCTTGCCGAACAGCACTACCAGACCTTCGCCGACCGCTTCACCGACTGGCCGATCAAGATCGCCGAGCTGTCGCGCTTCAAGTCCGCCAAGGAGCAGGCCGAAGCCCTGCAGCAGCTGTCGGAAGGCAAGGTCGACATCATCATCGGCACCCACCGCCTGCTGCAGAAGGACGTGGTCTTCAAGCGCCTGGGGCTGGTGATCATCGACGAGGAGCACCGCTTCGGCGTGCGCCAGAAGGAGTCGCTCAAGCAACTGCGCTCCGAGGTCGACATCCTGACGCTCACCGCCACCCCGATCCCGCGCACCCTGGGCCTGGCCATGGAGGGCCTGCGCGAGTTCTCGGTGATCGCCACGCCGCCGCAGAAGCGCCTGTCGATCAAGACCTTCGTGCAGCCGTCGAGTCGCGGCGTGATCCGCGAGGCGGTGCTGCGCGAGTTCAAGCGCGGCGGGCAGGTCTACTTCCTGCACAACGAGGTCGACACCATCGAGAACATGAAGGACGACCTCGAGGAGCTGCTGCCCGAGGCGCGCATCGTGGTCGGCCACGGCCAGTTGCCCGAGCGCGAGCTCGAGCGCGTGATGCGCGACTTCACCCAGCAGCGCGCCAACCTGCTGCTGTGCACCACCATCATCGAGACCGGCATCAACATCCCCACCGCCAACACCATCCTCATCAACCGCGCCGACCGCTTCGGCCTGGCGCAGTTGCATCAGCTGCGCGGCCGCGTCGGGCGCAGCCACCACCAGGCCTACGCCTACCTGCTGACCATGCCCGGCGCCAAGCCCACCGCGCAGGCGCAGAAGCGGCTCGAAGCCATCGCGATGATGGAAGACCTCGGCTCCGGCTTCTACCTGGCGATGCACGACCTCGAGATCCGCGGCGCCGGCGAGGTGCTGGGCGAGAACCAGTCGGGCGAGATCCAGCAGGTCGGCTTCAGCCTGTACACCGAGATGCTGAAGCGCGCGGTCAAGGACCTGCAGGCCGGCAAGGAGCCCGACCTGTCGCAGCCGCTGGAGGTGGTCTCCGAGATCAACCTGCACACCCCGGCGCTGCTCCCCACCGACTACTGCCCCGACGTGCAGGAGCGCCTGACGCTGTACAAGCGCCTGGCCAACTGCGAGCTGGAAGAAGACCTGCGCGCGCTGCAGGAGGAGCTCATCGACCGCTTCGGCGAACTCCCGCCGCAGACCGCCGCGCTCGTCGAGACCCACCGCCTGCGCATGCTGGTGAAGGACTACGGGGTGAACAAGCTCGACGCGTCGGAGGCGCAGATCAGCGTGCAGTTCGCCAAGGACGCACCGATCGACCCGGTCAAGGTCATCTTCCTGATCCAGAAGGACCGCAGCACCAAGATGGCCGGCCCCGAGAAGCTGGTGCGCCGCGCCAGCCTGCCCAACCTCAAGGAGCGGGTGAAGGCGGTGAAGGACCTGCTCGACGCGGTGAGGGCCGATGAGCCGAAGGTCGACGGCGCAAAGGCCGACGGCGCAAAAGCGAAGGCGTTGAAGACCTGAGCGAGGACGCACCGTGATGCTCATCAACTCCACCGCCTACCAGCACGGCCGCAAGCTCGCCGACATCCCGGTCGAGGACATCAGCGAGTTGAGGACCTGATCAAGGAAAGACCGCGATGCTGATCAACTGCACCGCCTACCAGCACGGCCGCAAGCTCGCCGACATCCCGGTCGAGGACATCAGCGAGTACGTGCAGCAGCCCGAGACCTTCGTCTGGGTCGCGCTCAAGGACGCCAGCGCCGAAGAGCTCGCGGTGATGAAGGAGGAGTTCGGCCTGCACGAGCTCGCCGTCGAGGACGCCGACCACCGCCACCAGCGCCCCAAGGTCGAGGAGTACGACGACGAGCTCTTCGTGGTCATGCACCTGGTCGAGGAGCGCGAGGGCAAGCTCGAGGTCGGCGAGGTGCACGTCTTCGTCGGCACCAACTACATCCTGTCGGTGCGCAACAACCACGCGCGCGACTTCCTCGGCGTGCGCGCGCGCTGCGAGCGCGAGCCGAAGATGCTCGCCAAGGGCCCGGGCTACGTGCTGTATGCGCTGATGGACGCGGTGGTCGACGGCTACTTCCCGCTCATCGACAAGCTCGAATCCGAGGTCGAGGCCCTGGAGGAGCGCATCTTCACCAAGGGCGCGGGCAATACCAACATCCGCCGCCTGTACCGCCTGAAACGCAAGGTCACCCTGCTCAAGCACGCGGTGCTGCCGCTGATGGAGGCCGCCGGCAAGCTGCACAGCGGGCGCGTGCCCGAGGTCTGCGCGAAGAGCCGGCATTACTTCCGCGACGTCTACGACCACCTCGCCCGCATCAACGCCTCGCTCGACAGCATCCGCGAGACCATCGGCACGGCGATCCAGGTCAACATCTCGCTGGTCACCATCGACCAGACCGAGGTCAGCAAGCGCCTCGCCGCCTGGGCCGGCATCTTCGCCGTCGCCACCGCCTTCGCCGGCATCTGGGGGATGAACTTTGCCCACATGCCCGAGCTGGAGTGGGAATACGGCTACCTGTTCGGCCTCGGCGTGATCGCCAGCGCCAGCGCCTTCCTGTGGTGGCGCTTCCGCAAGGCGAGATGGCTGTAGCCTCGCGGCCGCCGCCGCGCCACAGGCCGCTCCAGCCCCGCCGGTTTTTTGTAGGAGCGCCGGCAGGCGCGAAAACGGCATCGATCCACTGCGACCACGTCGCAATCTGCACGACCCATTCGCGGCTGCCGCCGCTCCTACATGCCGCTCCAGCCTCGACGCTTCCTGTAGGAGCGCCGGCAGGCGCGAAAACGGCATCGATCCACTGCGACCACCTCGCAAGCTGCACCACCCCATTCGCGGCTGCCGCCGCTCCTACATGCGCTCCACCCGCGACGCCTCCTCTAGGAGCGCCGGCAGGCGCGAAGACGGCGTCGATCCGCCGCAATCACGTCGCAGTCTGCACCGCCCCATTCGCGGCTGCCGCCGCTCCTACATGCCCCTCCACCCGCGACGCCTCCTGTAGGAGCGCCGGCAGGCGCGAAGACGGCGTCGATCCGCTGCGGCCACGTCGCACCCTGCACCGCCCCATTCGCGGCTGCCGCCGCTCCTACAGGAGCCCTCGCGTGCTGCAACGTGGCTACAATCGCCTCATGTCCTTCGACGAGCGAATGCCATGAGCTTCTTCGACGACCTCGCGCTCAGCCTCGAGCGCAACCGCATCACCCGCCGCCAGGCGCTGTGGCTGCTCGGCGCTGGCGCTGCGAGCCTTTCGGGCTGCGCCACCTCCCCCGTCACCGGCAAGTCCATCCTCGTCGGCATGAGCGAGGCGCAGGAGGTTCAGACCGACGCTCAGGTCGCGCCGCACCAGTTCTCGCAGGACCTCGGCGCCATCCAGGACGAGTCGGTCAACCGCTACGTCGCCGGCATCGGCCAGCGCATGGGCGTGCTCACGCATCGCCCGCAGATGCCCTACTCCTACCGCGTGCTCAACGCCAACTACGTCAACGCCTACACCTTCCCCGGCGGCGCAATGGGTGTGACGCGCGGCATCCTCGCCGACCTCGACGACGAGGCTCAGCTCGCCGCCCTGCTCGGCCACGAGCTCGGCCACGTCAACGCCCGCCACGCCGCCCAGCGCCAGGGGCAGAACATGGTTGCGCAGGCGGCCATCGCGGGCCTCAACGTGGCGGCGCAAAACTCCGACTGGGGCGGGCTGATGAGCATGGGCGGGCAGATCGGCGCCAGCGCCCTGCTCGCCGGCTACTCGCGCGAGCACGAGCGCGAGGCCGACGCCCTCGGCCAGGAATACCTCGTCAAGGCGGGCTACCCCGCCTCCGGCATGGTGCGCCTGCATCAACTGCTGGTGTCCGAGGAGAAAGCCGCGCCCTCGCTGCTGCAGACCATGTTCTCCACCCACCCGATGAGCAGCGAGCGCATGCAGGCCGCCCAGGCCGCGGCCGACTCGCGCTACCGCATCAGCAACAGCCTGGATGCGCGCCGCGAGCGCTTCATGGACAGCACCGCCAGCCTGCGCCGCATCCGCCCCACCATCGACGCCTGCAAGAACGGCGAGACCGCGATGGCCGCCAGGCAGTACGCCAAAGCCCAGACCGAATTCCAGACCGCGCTGGCCAAGACCCCGCGCGACTACGCCAGCAACCTGCGCATGGCGCAATGCCTGCAGGCCCAGGGCCAGACCGCGAAGGCGGTCAGCTACGCCGACAGCGCGCGCGAGATCTACCCACAGGAAGCGCAGGCCTACAAGCTCGCCGGGGTGCTCGCCCTGCAGCAGCGCGACGCCGGCCGCGCCTACCAGAACCTCGACCGCTTCGACCGCCTGCTCCCCGGCGACGCCGGCATCACCTTCCTCAAGGGCATCTCGCTCGAAGGCATGGGCAACCGCCAGGCCGCCGCCCAGCACTACGTCGCCTACCTGCGCCAGAGCCAGCAGGGCAACGCCGCGCAGTATTCCTACAACCGGCTCAAGGCCTGGGGGGTGGTGAAGTAAGCCGCATCGGCTGCGCCCGCCCCCGCGGCGAACATGGCGTCACGCCGGCTGCGACACCGCGAGCTTGAGTCCGAAGCCGAGGAACACCACGCCGGTGAGCCGGTCGAGCGCGGCGACCACCGCCGGCTTCTGCAGAAAGCGCACCGAGCGCCGCGTCAGCGCGACCAGCAGCACGAACCACAGCAGCGACATTGCCACGTGGATCGAAGCGAGCAGGAAGCTGAACGACGCCATCTCCACCCCCGCCGGCACGAACTGTGGCAGCAGGGTCAGGTAGAAGATGCCGACCTTGGGATTGAGTGCGTTGGTCAGGAAGCCCTTGGCGAACGCCGAGCCCACCGTCTCACCCCCCGCCGCCACCGCAGGCGCATCGGCGCGCACGCCGCGGCTCCTCAGCAACAGCACGCCCTGCCACACCAGATAGGCCGCGCCAAGAAACTTCACCACGGTGAACACCGTGCCGGACGCCGCCAGCAGCGCCCCCAGCCCGGTCGCCACCACCGCGCCCCACAGCAGGCACCCGGCTGCGATGCCAAAGGCCGCAGCCAGCCCGCGTCGCGCACCGGCCGAGATCGACATGCGCAGCACCAGCGCGGTGTCGATGCCGGGCGTCGCGGCCAGCACCATGGCGGCGAGGGAGAAGGCGATGAGGCTCTGTTCGACGCTCATGACGGGCTCGGCGTGGGTGAAATCGGCGTATGACCGGGATAAGGGGAAAAACTGTACATATCACCTGTAACCGGTTGATCTACAACTAATCCTGATGACGTGCCAACCGCTGCAATTCTCCGTTACCCTTGCATGCTGGCACGGATACCGGAGGATCAGGATGGCGTCACTGGAGCGCACTGCATACCCGCAGTTTCTGAGCTACTACTCACCGAGTGACCTGCGACAGTTCTTTACTCTGCAGGATGAAGAAATCAACTGGCTGAAGTCGGCCGGCCGTTCTGCCGGGACCCGACTCGGACTGGCCGTCCTGCTCAAAGTTTTCCAGCACTTGCGCTACTTTCCTAGCCTCGACAAGATACCTTCCGAGGTGATCACCCACGTCCGGAATGGCCTCGGTTTCGGTGACGCGATACGGATCGAATACCCCGTCGAACGCACCCTCTTTCGGCACAAAGCCATGGTGCTGGGCTTGCTTAACGTCAAACCCTTCCATGGGCACGATGCGATGCGCCAAGCAGAACGCTTTGCCTGCGATGCGGCTGAGCTCATGGATCAGCGTGCCGACATCATCAATGGGATAATCGAGGGGGTGCTCCAGGCGCGCTACGAACTCCCCGCCTTCTCGACGCTCGACGATTTGGCAGAGAAGGCCCACGCTGCCGTGCAGAACCGGGTGTTCGGTAAGGTATTTCACCGTATCACCCCCCAACAACTCGAAGCCCTACAGGCGCTGCTGGTCACGGACAAACTGGAACGCCGCCAAAGCGAATACAACGAGCTCAAGAAATCCGCGAAACGCCCGACCCGCAAGCATCTCGATATGCTGGTGGAGCATCTGGAATGGCTGGATTCGATCACGGCGGGGGATGACGTCCTTGCAGGCCTTCCCGACACCAAGATTCGCCACTTCGCCGCCCAGGCCATGGCCTATGACGTGTCCGAGTTGCGCGAATGCGCCGAGACCAAGCGTTACACCCTGCTGGTGGCCCTGATCCGGCGCATGCAGGTGCGCGCGCGGGATCAGTTGGCCGAGATGTTCCTGCGCCGCGTGGCCACGATTCACAAACGCGCCAAGGAAGAGCTCGACCAGATCCAGTTCGGGCAGCGCGGCCAGATCGAGCGCCTGATCGGCACGCTGGATGGCGTGCTCGCCATCCTCGACGGCGAACCGGACAATGCGGCGGCCGGCGCTCAGATACGCGAATACCTTGCACCCGCAGGTGGAGTCCACGGGGTCCGCGAGACCTGTGCCCAGGTGCAGGCGACCAGCGGCAACAACTACCTGCCGCTCGTGTGGAAACACTTCAAGAGCCATCGCTCCATCCTGTTCCGGCTCGTGCATTTGCTCGACATCCGCGCCACCACCCAGGATCGGACGCTGATCGACGCTTTGAACCTCATCAAGACCTACCAGGACAAGCATCGCATCGAGTGGATTACGGAGAGCATTGACCTTTCCTTCGCCTCGGACCGCTGGCGCAAGCTCCTGCGCGAGGGCGACAGCGGCGATGGTTTCGGTCTGGGCTTAAGCCGGCGCAACCTCGAAATCTGTGTCTTCTCCTACCTCGCCGAGGAGTTGCGCTCTGGCGATCTCAGTATCGTCGGCTCGGAGGAGTTCGCCGATTACCGCGATCAGTTGCTTTCGTGGGAGGAATGCCAGGAGTTGTTACCCGCCTACTGCGACAAGATTGGCCTGCCGCAGGACGCAACGACCTTTGCCAGCAGTTTGCGCGACTGGCTCACCGACACCGCGCAGCACCTGGATGACACGTTTCCTGAATGCCGCGGCGATGTGGCCCTGACTGCCAGCGGAGAACCCGTGTTGCGCAAGCCGATTGCGCGCGAAATCCCGCCTTCGGTTATGTCGCTGCAGAACGCGCTGACCCAGCGCATGCCGGCGCGGCACATTCTGGACGTGCTCGCCAACATCGAACACTGGATGGGCTTCACGCGGCACTTCGGGCCACTATCGGGCAACATGGCCAAGCTCAAGCAGCCGGCCGAGCGCTACCTGCTGACGATCTTCGCCATGGGCTGCAACCTCGGGCCCACACAGGCGGCGCGCCATCTGGGCAACAGCGGCGTCACGCCGCACATGCTGTCCTTCGTCAATCGGCGCCACCTCTCACTGGAGAGCCTGGAAGCGGCCCAACGCGAGCTCAACGAGGTATATCTGCGCCTGGATCTCCCCAAGATATGGGGTGATGGCAAGACGGTCGCCGCCGACGGTACGCAGTACGATTTCTACGACGAAAACCTGCTCGCGGGTTACCACTTCCGTTACCGCAAGATGGGCGCCGTCGCCTACCGGCACGTGGCCAACAATTACATCGCGGTGTTCCGCCACTTCATTCCGCCCGGTGTGTGGGAAGCGATCTACGTGATCGAGGGACTGCTCAAGGCCGGCCTGTCGGTCGAAGCGGATACCGTGCATGCCGACACCCAGGGCCAGTCGGCCACAGTGTTTGCCTTCACCCATCTGCTGGGCATCAAGCTGATGCCGCGCATCCGGAACTGGAAAAATCTGACGCTGTTCCGGCCGGACAAGGCGGTGAAGTACAAGTACATCAACCGCCTGTTCGGCGACAGCGTGGACTGGAACCTCATCGAGCGGCACTGGCAGGATCTGATGCAGGTGGCCTTGTCGATCTACGCCGGCAAGATTTCTTCGGCCACCCTGCTGCGCAAGCTGGGCAGCTACAGCCGCAAGAACCGTCTGTATTTCGCGGCGCAGGAACTGGGCAACGTGATCCGCACGGGCTTCCTGCTGGAGTGGATCGGCAGTCGTGAGCTGCGCCAGGAGATCACCGCCAACACCAACAAGATCGAGTCCTACAACGGCTTTGCCAAATGGCTGTCCTTCGGTGGCGACGTGATCGCGGTGAACGAGCCGGACGAACAGCAGAAGCGCCTGCGCTACAACGATCTGGTGGCCTCCGCCCTGATCCTGCAGAACACCGTCGACATGATGCGCACGTTGGGCGACCTCCGGCATGAAGGCTGGCAGATCACGGAAAACGATGTCAGCTTTCTGAGTCCCTACCAGGTCGCGCACGTCAAGCGCTTCGGCGAGTACAGCCTGAAACTCAAGCGCAAACCCGAAGCCTGGATCGCGGACGACACCTTTCAACAAGCGGCCGCGTCGGTGCAGGACATGCGGCGCGCGACGCGCAGAGCCTGAGCATGGACATCCCTGAACCCCGTTTCGCGGTTACCCCCTACGGCGATGTTGACTCCGCAGCACTGGACAACCTGCGGCAAAGCTTTGATACCACAGCGCTACTCGAACTGGTCGACGGGCTGGCTCCGATGGCGCAGCGTTTCGACAGAACAGGGGGTGTGCGGGATGAACTGCTGCGTCTTCATCGCATGGCGCACACTGTCATCAATGGCGCGAATCCGAGCGAATCGAGCGCCGATGACCTGTGGGAAGTTGCCGCCGCCCTCATCGACGAGTTCCGGCAGATGTCCGATCACTGTCTCGAGATCGCCGCAGCTCTGCAGCCGTTGGCCGACCTGCAGCCGGATCACGACGTCTGAGCGTCGTCCGACAAGGCGCGTTCGATGCGCTGCTGACCGAAGGCATCGGCCCCGTCGATATAGCGCAGGGCAGACTTCACATCACGCCAGCCGACGTATTCCATCAGGCTCTTGACATCCCAGCCGTTGTCGTTGGCCCAGTTGGCGAAACCACGACGCAAGGAATGGCTGCTGAAGCTGTCGGCCGACAGGAGTCCCGCGCGCTCGAAAATGCTGCGCAGCAGCGGCGTGACGCTGTTGACGTGCAGGCCGTGGACACGGATTCGTCCCCATTGATCGATCCCGCGGAAGACCGGCCCTTCCTCAATCCCCGACAGATCCTTCCAGGCCGTATAGGCCGCCACGGGGCACAGACGCGACAAGGCCGGCACCTTGAAGCACCGTCCGGCCGCCTGCCGGTCGCCCTTGGTTCGAGGCAGGAAGCAGGTCATGCCTTGGGCGGGCACGAGTTCGACATCTTGCGTTTCCAGGCGGATCAACTCGTCACTTCGGAATCCGCGCCAGAAACCCAGGAGGAGTAGCGCCTTGTCACGGGTGTGGCGCAGTCGCGCGACCGCGCCCTGGGTCCCGATCGCGTGGTCCAGCCATGTCACGGCGTGGGACAGTTGGCCAATCTGTAGCGGCACCGCCTGACGGGTTTGCGGCGGATGCACGGTTTGAATGCCCTTCATGGTCTGTCGTACCAGAGGGGCCTTGGTAGGATCGGCAAAGCCGTGATCCTGGTGCCAGCGCGACAAGGCTGCGAGGCGCTGTCGCAGGGTAGCGATGGACAGCAGTTCGGCATGCCGCGCCAGATAGCGCGCGATGCTGTCCGCGCTCGCCGGCAGGAAGCCACCCCATTCCACCTCGAAGTGGCGCACGGCGGAGGTGTAGCTGCGACGCGTATTGGCGCGTGTTGCCGCGTGTACGTAGACATCGACCTCATTCATGGGAGCGTCCTGATGACCGACTCAAGCATAGCGTGCGGCGCGGGGCTGAATGTCGTTCATTTTCGGACGCCGCCGTGCGCGCCATGCACGTGCCCGCCACTGATAGGTGCTCCCGGACACGCGGGCTGTGACAACTCGTGCAGGATGCCACAGTGGGCAGCATCCCGTGCCTGGGGACATTGTTCGCGCAGGCTCTTGAGTTGCCGCTCCAGCACACGCAGTTCGCGGATACGTGCCGCGACGTGAACGATGTGCGCATCGAGCAACGTGTTCACATCGCCGCAGTTCGCGCCCGGCGCATCCTTGAAGCGCAGCAGGATGCGAATCTCGTCCAACGACATGTCCAGCGATCGGCAATGGCGGATGAACGACAAACGCTCGGCGTGGGTGTCCTCGTAGATGCGGAAATTGCCGTCCGTACGTGCCGGGGCGGCCAGCAACCCTTCGCGCTCGTAGTAGCGGATGGTCTCTACCGGGGTGCCGGTCACTCTGGCCAGCTCACCGATTTTCATCGTGCTTGTCCTCCAGGCGGGAAGGAAGATCCTACCGGCATTCTAGGTCCTTGACTCTGTAGTGACTACGGATTGTTAAATGACTGCAAGTCCAGACAGGGGAACCAAGCATGAGCAAATGCAGTGTTGGTAGTTGCGGATGTTCCATCGTGTCGCAGTCGCCGGGTGATTCGTCCCCCGACGGCCCCAACGGGAAGCTATACGGCGTCGACAGCACGGACTGCCCCACCGATGCGGCGCTGGTCCGCAACAATCTTGAACCCCTCGACGGCGTGACGGGACTCGACCTCACCGTGACCCGGCAAAGGTCGGACGTGAGCGATCGCCCCGACCCGCCGGTCGCGGCCGACGCCGCCGTGCCAGCCATCGGTGCGCCGGCACAGCGCATCGATAAGACCACTGCTGCCGTGCGCACGACGCTCGCGATCGCCGGGATGGACTGTCCGACCGAGGAGGCGTTGATCCGGAGCAAGCTCGCTGGCATGGCTGGAGTGGCGGCGCTCGATTTCAACCTCGTCCAGCGTCGGCTGAGCGTGACGCATCGTCCGGGAGCATTGGAAGCGGTCCTCGGCGCCCTGAAAGCCATTGGTCTCGAAGCGAAGGTCGAATCGGCAGGCACGGAGAGCGCAGCGCCGCCGATCAAACCCGCGCCCAAGACCCACTGGTGGCCGATGGCGCTGGCCGGAGTCACCGCGACGTTGGCCGAGGGGGTGTATTGGCTCAACGGCGGTGACCACTGGACCGTCCTGGCTCTCGCGCTGGTGTCGATCCTCAGTGGCGGTCTGGCGACCTACAAGAAAGGCTGGATCGCGCTCAGGCATCGCAATCTCAACATCAACGCACTCATGTCGATTGCCGTGACCGGCGCGATGCTCATCGGACACTGGCCGGAAGCGGCCATGGTGATGTTCCTGTTCACGCTGGCCGAGGTGATCGAAGCGAAATCGCTCGATCGGGCGCGCAATGCGATTCGCGGCTTGCTGGAACTCGCGCCCGACACTGCGACCGTATGCCAGGGCGATGGAAGGTGGGTAACCATGCCGGCCAAGACGGTGCCGCTGGAGGCCGTGGTGCGCGTGCGCCCCGGTGAGCGGATTGCGCTCGACGGCGTGGTGATCAGCGGACGTTCGACGGTCAATCAGGCGCCCATCACCGGCGAGAGCCTGCCGGTCGATAAGGCCGAAGGCGACAACGTGTTCGCCGGAACGATCAATGAAGCGGGATCGCTGGAATATCGCGTGACAGCGGAGGCGAGCCATTCCACCCTGGCCCGCATCATCCACGCGGTCGAATCGGCCCAGGGCAGCCGCGCGCCCACCCAGCGCTTCGTCGACCGGTTCGCCCGGATCTACACGCCCGTCGTGTTCGCCGGCGCGCTGCTGGTGGCCATCGTGCCACCGCTAGCTTTCGACGGCGCGTGGATGGACTGGATCTACAAGGCGCTGGTGCTGCTGGTGATTGCCTGTCCGTGTGCCTTGGTGATCTCGACGCCGGTCACGATAGTCAGCGGTCTCGCCGCGGCCGCCCGCAAGGGCATTCTGGTGAAAGGTGGCGTCTATCTCGAAGAGGGGCGCAAGCTCGCCACGCTGGCGCTCGACAAGACCGGCACGATTACGCACGGCAGGCCCGCCCAGACGGACTTCATGGTGCTGAGCGGCGACGCGAACCAGGCGCATATCCTGGCAGGCAGTCTCGCGGCGCGCTCGGATCATCCGGTCTCGCTGGCGATCGCCCGTGCCGCGGTTGAAATGGGATGGGTGTTGCGCGAGGTCGCCGATTTCGCCGCCATTCCGGGCCGCGGCGTGCGTGGCGGCATTGATGGTCACGTCTATCAGCTCGGCAACCATCGACTGATCGAGGAAATCGGCCTGTGCTCACCCGACATCGAAAAAGCGCTCGACACGCTCGAGCGCCAAGGCAAGACGGCCGTACTCTTGGCGAACCATGCAGAGGTGCTGGCCATCTTCGCCGTCGCCGACACGCTGCGCGAGACGAGCCGTCAGGCGATTGCCGATCTGCATTCCCTGGGGGTGAAGACGCTGATGCTCACCGGCGATAACACTCACACGGCCGAAGCGATTGCCCGCGCGGTGGGTATCGACGAGGCAAGGGGCAATCTGCTGCCGGAAGACAAACTCAGCACCATCGAATCACTGCTGACGCACCGGAAGGGGGGCAAGGTCGGCATGGTGGGAGACGGCATCAACGACGCACCCTCGCTGGCCCGCGCGGACATCGGTTTCGCGATGGGGGCGGCGGGCACGGACACCGCGATCGAGACCGCGGACGTGGCGTTGATGGACGACGACCTGCGCAAGATCCCCGCCTTCGTGCGCCTGTCACAGGCCACATCCGACGTGCTGATCCAGAACATCGTAGTGGCGCTCGGCATCAAGGCGGGGTTTCTGCTGCTCACCGTGAGCGGGCAGGCCACGATGTGGATGGCGGTATTCGCGGACATGGGGGCGAGTTTGCTGGTCGTGGCAAATGGACTCCGCTTGTTGCGGAGATAACCGGCACACTTGGACGGCTTACCGGCTTGAGGCAAATGCAAGAATACTGAAACCGATCGTCGTCCTGCCGGCGGCCGATCGGGCGAACGGCTTGCCGCCATGCATGCGCGCGATCGCTGCGACGATCGACAATCCGAGTCCGTGATTGGTGCTTCCGTGTTCGCGCGCCGCGTCCGCCCGGTAGAAGCGGTCGAACAGGCGTGGAAGATGTTCCGCAGGAATCACCGGCCCGACGTTGCTGACGGACAGGCGAACGCCGCCGGCAGCGTCCGGCTCGATGTCGACGTCAACCATCGACCCGCGCTCCGCAAAACGGGTCGCGTTGGCGAGGAGGTTCGATATCGCCCGCCGCAACAAACCCGCATCAAAGCCGCCGCCGCCGTCCCCGCAAACCCGAACGCTGACGCCCGCCTCCTGGAGTGCTGCATCGTGGAATTCGACCACCTCGGTCGCAAGAGCGGCGAGGCTGCCGACAGGGCTTCGGCGCGCCCGCTCGCCGCGATCGGCCTTCGACAGGAACAGCATGTCATTGACGAGACTCGCCAGGCGGTGCAGGTCCTCGAGGTTCGATCCCAGCACGTCCCGCAACTCGGGAATGCCGCGTTCGCGGCTCAGGGCGAGTTCGGTCTCGCCGATCAGTGTCGCCAGCGGCGTACGCAGTTCATGGGCGACGTCCGCATTGAAGCCTTCCAGTTGCCAGTATGCGTTGTCCAGCCGCACGAGCAGCGCGTTGAACTGCGCGACCAGCGGCTGCAGTTCCTGCGCCTGCGCGGAACCATCCAGCGGCTGTCCGACGTTTTCCGGACTGAGCGCGGCGGCTTGCCGAGCCAGGTCGCGAACGGGCAGCAGCGCGCGTTGCACGAGCCACGCCCCCCCGGCGGAGACGACCACGGCGCCGGCCAGCGCACTCGCCAGTAACGTCCACGCCAGTTGCCTCAGCAATTGGGCATCGGAACTGCTGTCGAGCGCCAATTCGGCACGCAGCACGGCCGTGCCCGACCACGGTGAAGGGATCTCGAATTCAACCCGACGCAGGTGCGCGGGGGGCTCGGGGGCCGGCGGCGTCATGTACAGGAGCGTCTCGGCGCCCTCGGTCAGCCGCAGTTTGAGGTCGGCATGGCCGATGAAGAAATCGTCGAGCTTGTGACGTAGGCTCGGCAGTTCCTCCGGTGTCGCGATCTCACGAACAAGGTGGCGGATCACGTCCTGCTTGTGCCGAAGCTCCTCGGTCTGCTTCGCAGAAAAGTTGAGGCTGGTGGCCACATACACGACGACGCAGACGAATCCGAGTCCGATGAAGGTCTGTACCGCGAGCCACCATGACAGCCAGCGGCCCAGCGAACGCGGATTGCGCATCCTCAGGGTTCCCGGTCTTCCAGCACGTAGCCCATGCCGCGCACGGTGTGCAGCAGCTTCTTCGCGAAGGGGTCATCGAGCTTGCTGCGCAAGCGCCGTACCGCAACCTCCACGACATTCGTATTGCTCTCGAAGTTCATGTCCCACACCTGCTCGGCCAGCGCGGTGCGCGACAGCACCTGACCGTGCCGGCGCAACAACAAGGTCAGCAGTGTGAATTCCTTGGCCGTCAGATCGAGCCGTTGTCCGGCGCGCGACGCCTTGCGCCGCACGAGATCGAGTTCGAGGTCGGCCAGCCTGAGGACCGTGAGATCTTGACCGGCCGTCGGAATGGCGCCACGCCGTAACAGCGCCTGGACGCGTGCGAGCAGTTCGGACAGGGCAAAGGGTTTCACAAGATAGTCGTCGGCACCCGCCTGCAGCCCCTTCACGCGATCCTCCACCTTGTCCCGCGCGGTGAGCATCAGCACCGGTACGTGCTTGCCGCGCCGCAGTTCGCGCAAGACGGCGAAGCCGTCCAGGCCCGGCAGCATGACATCGAGCAGGACGAGGTCGTAATGCCCTTCGATCGCGAGATAGCGCCCCTCGGTGCCGCTGTGCGCGACATCGACGACGTAGCTGTTTTCGGTCAGCGCCTTGCGCAAGTATTCGGCGAGCTTCGGCTCGTCTTCGACGACCAGGATCTTCATGCACGAATTATCGCGGAGGCGGTGGCGCGTCGACATT
This sequence comes from Thauera phenylacetica B4P, assembly GCF_000310225.1. Classification (GTDB taxonomy): domain Bacteria; phylum Pseudomonadota; class Gammaproteobacteria; order Burkholderiales; family Rhodocyclaceae; genus Thauera; species Thauera phenylacetica. Next base: position 35,811 of record NZ_AMXF01000004.1, on the reverse strand, counting down.
ACGAATTCGTAATCGGGCTGTTCGCGATTCGACGTGAACGGTTTTCTACAGTACGCCCCGTACCCGGCACATGGCGTATGCAGCGGCCACCGCCGGGACGCATATCCCGTGTCAACGATAGGAGCCTCATCATGTCAAAAATCCGAACCGCCACCGTCCTCCCTATCCTCGCTGTCGTCCTGGTCGTGCCGAGCGTCGCTCAGGCGAACTCGGAATGGCATTTCACCGGCGGCGAGGTGGGTTACACCTCTTTCCCCGATCACGTGACGAGCACCAAGACGCGTGCTGAAGTGTTGCGTGAGCTCGAGCAGGCCAAGGCGGACGGAAGCTATTTCTACCTGCAGCGAGGCGTGCCCGTTCCATCACGCGATACCGGCCCGGGTAAAACGCGCGAGCAAGTGCTCAAGGAGCTGGTGAACATATCGCCCGAGGAGCGGGCGCGCATGGACGAACTCTACGTCGGGCAATGATCGCGGCGGTGTGAGCACGGAGCCCCTGGTCCCTCGGGGCGGGCGGTCATGCGTCGCAACGATGACGGGCAACAAGATGTTGGCAACGCTATTTTTCATTTCCGTTCGTACCGCTACAATCCGTCCCCATGCGCCGCTGGTTCGCGATTCTCTTCCTGCTGTTTCTGCCAATCCAACTCAGTTGGGCGGCTGTGAGTGCGTATTGCGAGCATGAAGCCGGTGCTGCGGCGGACCATCTCGGCCACCATGAGCATAAACATCAGGGCGAGGTCGACGACGAGTCCTGGCCCAAGGGCGGCGGAGTCGATGTCGACTGCAGTTTCTGCCATGCGGCCAGTTGCACCGCGTTGCCGAGCGGCACGGGATTGCCGACCCTCGACCTCGCGATTGCGACGATCCGCGGGGGAGCCCAAGTGTGGCTCCTTGCCGGGCATTTCTCGGAACCAGAGCGCCCCAAGTGGCGACAGCCCGCCTGATCGGCAGGGCGGTCGCATCCATTCTCATTCCGGCAGTTTCACCGTTCTGAACGGTGTTGCCGCGCGCCCATTGCGATCGAGCTGATCGCGCCCTGCCGATTTTCCGTGTGTCTTGTCATCAACGGAGAATTGGATGTTTCGAAGAATTGGCATCAACTGGCTGCCGGGCCTGCTGCTCGGACTCGCGGCCAGCGGGGCGTGGGCGCAAGCCGCGTCCCCTGCATCGCCTGTCGTAACGACGCTCAGGCAGGCGTTCGACGCCGCGTGGGCGCGTCAGCCCGAGGCGCAGTCGCTCGACATGCGCCGGGCGGCTGCGCTGGCGCGACGCGTGAGCGTCGACCGCTGGTCGGCCGAGCCGCCGGCGCTCGAAGTGTCGGGCAAGACCGACCAACTCCACCGCAACGACGGCAGCCGCGAATACGAGATCGGCCTCGCTGTGCCGCTGTGGTTGCCCGGCGAACGCGCATCGACCGCAGCCCTTGCCGATGCCGAAGTGCGTGCGAGTACGAGCCGCACGCTTGCGGCACAACTGCGCACGGCCGCCGGGGTGCGGGCCGCGTACTGGGATTGGCAGCGTGCGCGGGTCGACGTCCTGGTCGCCCGCGAGCGGCTTGCCAGTGCTCGCGAACTCGCAGCGGATGTGTCGAAACGGGTTCGGGCCGGCGAACTCGCACGCGCCGACCAGCATCAGGCGGACGGAGCGCTGGCGACCGCCGAAGCGTCGCTCGCCGAAGCCAGCGGCGCGCTCGCGGGTGCGGAACAGCAGTTGCGCGCCCTGACAGGCATGACACCAGCGCTTGCCGCGGAAGGACTTTCCGTGGCCGAAGCCGAACCCGCCCCCGCCGCCCCCCCTGTCGCCCTGGGGGCGGGGCATCCGGCCATCGCCGAGCTGCGCGATCGGGCGGAGCTGGCACAGCGCAGCATGACTCTCGCCGGGATTCAGGGGCGCGCCAATCCCGAGCTGAACCTGGCGACGACGCGTGAGCGCGGTGCATCCGGCGAATCCTGGCAACAGACGGTGACGATCGGCGTACGCATTCCCTTCGGATCCGACTCCCGCAACCGCGCCCGTGTTGCCAGCGCCAGCGCCGAGGCGATCGAAGCCGAAACCCAGCTGAGGCTGGAACGCGAACGCCTGACGGCCGAAGTGGATACGGCGCGCGTCCGCGTCGAATCGGCGCGCACCCTGGTCGCCTCCGCCGAACAGCGCGCGCAGTTGGCCCGCGAGTCGCGCGGCTTCTTCCAGAAGGCGTTCCGCCTCGGCGAAACCGATCTACCGACCCGCCTGCGCATCGAACTCGAAGCCACGGAAGCCGAGCGCCAGGTGGCGCGCACCCGCATCGAACTGGCCGCGGCCGTGTCCGCGCTGCGGCAGGCCATGGGCCTTCTTCCCGAATGAACACCAGGAACCCGAACATGAAAGCTTCCCTTACCCTGGCGGCGTGGAGCCTTGCCGCCGTCCTTGCGGGTGTCACGCCCCAGGCCCTGGCCGGTGAAGGCCACGACCACGGCGACGCCCCGGCACCCGTGGCCGGGCCGATGCTGCCGCGATTCACCGCCGTTTCGGAGCTCTTTGAGCTGGTCGGCGTGGTCGACGGCAAGCACATCACGCTCTATCTCGACCGCTTCGCTGACAACAGCCCGGTCAAGGACGCAACGCTGGAGCTGCAACTCGACGGCAAGGCGATTTCCGTCGAGCCCCATGCCGAGGGCGAATTCGAAGCCACGCTGCAGGAAGCACTCAAGCCGGGGGTCGTCTCCGTGACCGCCACCGTCGTTGCCGGACAAGACGCGGACCTTCTTGCGGGCGAGCTGGATCTGCACGAACAAGCCGCCGAGGTGCACGACGAATCGGCCGGGCCAGGCTTGCAATCTTACGCAGGATGGCTCGGCGCCGGCGTTCTCGTGATCGGACTGGTCGGCTGGGCCGCGCTGCGCAAGGGAAACGCCCGCAACCGTTCGGCCGGAGGTGTCGCATGAAACCGGGAATCCTGCTGGTCATGCTGTGCCTCGTTACGGCAAGTGCATCGTGGAACGCATTCGCTGGCGACGGGCACGATCACGGCGACGAAGGCTCCGCGCCCGTCGGCGGCAACGGTCCGCGACGCTTGCCCGACGGCAGCGTATTCCTGCCCAAGCCGGCACAACGGCAGATCGGCGTGCGCACGCTGGTCACGGAAGCGGGGGAGCTGCCCCGCACCGTGGCGCTCGCCGGCAAAGTGGTGATGGACCCCAACGCGGGCGGAAAAGTGCAGGCGCTGGTCGCCGGCCGCCTCGAAGCCGGGCCGCGCGGCTTGCCCGGAGTCGGGCAGACCGTGAAGAAGGGCGAGGTGCTGGCGTATGTCGTGCCGTCGGCGGGGCAGATCGAACGCTCGAACCAGATGGCGCAGCTCGCCGAGTTGCAGGCCGCCAAAGTGCTCGCGGAGAAGCGCGTGGCGCGGCTGAAGGAGCTCGCCGACACGGTGCCGCGCAAGGAGATCGAAGCGGCCGAGAGCGAACTCACGAGTCTCGCGGCCCGCGCGACGGCGGTGGGTGCGGGGCTCAGCAATCGCGATGCGCTCGTGGCGCCCGTCGCGGGCGTCATCGCGTCGAGCAACGCCGTCGCCGGTCAGGTCGTCGATGCGCGCGAACTGGTGTTTGAAATCGTCGATCCGAAGCGCCTGCGCGTCGAGGCGCTGGCCTACGATGCCGACACCGCCATCGATGTGGCCGGCGCGAGCGTTGCGGTGGGCGAGCAACGAGTGAGGCTCGACTTCCTCGGCGCGGCGCGCAGTCTGCGCGAGCAGGCGCTGCCGCTCGCTTTCGGTGCCGCGGGCGATTCCCTGGCGCGTTTCGCTGTCGGGCAACCGGTCGAGGTGTTCGTGCAGACGCGCAGCACGCTGCAGGGCGTGAGCGTCCCTGCAGGATCGGTGCTGAAGAACCCGGCGAACCAGATCATCGTGTGGGTCAAGACCGCGCCGGAACGCTTCGAGCCGCGCACCGTCACCATCGCCCCGCTCGATGGGGCGAACGTCGCCGTGACGTCGGGCCTCGCGGCCGGGGAGCGTGTCGCCACGAACGCGGCAACCCTGATCAACCAGATCCGCTGACGGGGAGCCTGACCGATGTTCAAATGGCTACTCGACAACAGTCTGGGCAACCGGCTGCTGGTGATCATCGCCAGCCTGGTGCTGATGGCCTACGGCGCGTTCACGCTCACACGCACGCCCGTGGACGTGTTCCCGGACCTCAACAAGCCGACGGTCACGATCATGACCGAATCCGGCGGCATGGCGGCGGAGGAGGTCGAACAGCTCATCACCTTCCCGCTCGAAACGACAATGAACGGGCTACCCGGGGTGGAGTCGGTGCGCTCCATCTCCAGCGCGGGGCTGTCCTTCGTCTATGTGACCTTCGAGTGGAGCACGGAGATTTTCCGCGCCCGGCAGATGGTGTCGGAGCGCCTGTCGGCGATGGAGGAAGGCCTGCCGGCGGACGTGATTCCGCGCATGGGGCCGATTAGCTCCGTGATGGGCGAGATCATGCAGATCGCGATCCCGATCGATACCGCTAAGATCTCGCCGATGCAGGTGCGCGAATACGCTGACTGGGTGCTGCGTCCGCGTCTCATGGCCATCCCCGGTATTGCGCAGGTCATCCCGATCGGCGGAGAAGTGCGGCAGTTCCAGGTGCAGCCAGATACGCGGCGCATGGCGGAACTCGGCATTTCGCTGGAACAGATGGAAGCGGCGATCCGCGGCTTTTCGTCGAACACCTCGGGCGGCTTCCTCGAACTCACCGGGCGTGAATACCTGATCCGCAACCTCGGACGCACCTCGAGCCTGGAGGATCTGAAGAATCTCGCGATCACGGCACGCGACGGTCAGCCGATCCTGCTGCGCCAGATTGCCTCCGTGACGTTCGCACCGGCGCTGCGCCGCGGCGATGCGGGTTTCGAGGGCAAACCGGCAGTCATTCTCGGTATCCAGAAGCAGCCGACCGCGGACACCATTCACCTCACCCGCTCGATCGAGGCCGCGCTCGACGAGATGAAGAAATCGCTGCCCGCCGGCATGGAAGCGCCGCAGGTTACGTTCCGGCAGGCGAGCTTCATCGAGGCCTCGATCGGCACGCTGCAGGGCAAGCTGATTGGCGCCTCGGTGTTCGTCGCGGCGATCCTGTTCTTCTTCCTCGGCACGCTGCGCCCGACGGTGATCGCGCTCACCGCGATCCCGGTGTCGATCTTCATGACGGCGCTGGTGTTCAAGTATTTCGGTCTGTCGATCAACACGATGACGCTCGGGGGGCTGGCGATTGCGATCGGCGGCCTGGTCGACGACGCGGTGGTGGGCGTCGAGAACGTGTTGCGCCGGCTGAAGGAGGATCGCGCGAAGCATCATGACCATCGCCTGCACCCGATCGAACTCGTGGCTCATGCAACGATGGAGGTGCGCTCGGCCATCCTCTACGCGACGATCATCATCGTGCTGGTGTTCCTGCCGTTGTTCGCGCTGCCCGGGATGGAGGGGCGGCTGTTCGTGCCGCTCGGCGTGGCATTCATCGTCTCGACGTTGGCATCGCTGGTCGTTTCGGTAACGGTGACCCCGGTCCTGTCCTTCTATCTGCTGCCGCGCATGAAGTCCCTCGACCATGGCGACACGCGCGTACTTGCCTGGCTCAAGGCGCGCTATCGCAACGGTCTGCAGGCCGTCCTCGAGCGGCCCAGGGCGGCCGTGTTCGCCGGCACAGTCGCGGTGATCGTCGCGGCCGCCGCCGTGCCCTTCTTTCCGACCACGTTTCTGCCGCCCTTCAACGAAGGCACCCTGCTGATCGGCATGCGGCTCAACCCGGGGGTGACGCTCGCCGAGTCCACCGCGCTTGCGCAACAGGCGGAGGTGCTGGTGAAACAGGTGCCGGAGGTCACGCACGTTGGTCGTCGCAGCGGACGTGCGGAACTCGATGAACATGCTGAAGGCGTGCACGTCAGCGAGCTCGATGTCGGGCTCAAGCCGGCGTCAGAACTCACCCGTTCGATGGGGGAGATCGCCGCCGACATCCGCGCCCGGCTCGTGAACCTGCCCGCTGCGATCGCGATCGGCCAGCCGATCTCACACCGCATCGACCACATGCTCTCGGGCGTGCGTTCGCAGATCGCGATCAAGATCTTCGGCGAGGATCTCGACACGCTGCGGGGGCAGGCCGATGCGCTGCGGGCGCGGCTGGCCGGCATCCCCGGACTCGCGGATCTGGAAATCGAGAAGCAAGTGCTCGCGCCGCAGATCAAGGTGCGCATCGACTATGCCGCAGCGGCCCGCTATGGCGTGCCGGCACCGCAGATCCTGGCCGCGCTGCAGAACCTCGTCGAGGGCGAGAAAGTCACCCAGATCGTCGAAGGTGGAAGGCGTTTCGCGCTGGTCGTGCGCCTGCCCGAATCGGCGCGTTCGGTCGAGGGGCTCGCGCAGATCCTCATCGAAACGCCCACCGGCCACGTCCCGTTGTCGAAACTCGCGTCGATCGAGGATGGTGACGGGCCGAACCAGGTCAGCCGCGACGACGGCAAGCGCCGCATCGTGCTGTCGGCCAATGCGCAGCAACGCCCGCTCTCGGAAATCGTCGAGGACATCCGCGCGGCGGTGGCCGACATGAAACTGCCCGAAGGCTACTTCATCACGCTCGGTGGGCAGTTCCAGGCACAGGAAGAAGCGTCGCGTCTCGTGGGGCTGCTGTCGATCGTGTCGCTCGTGCTGATGTTCGTCGTGCTCTACAGCCGCTACAAGTCGGTGCGTCTCTCGGCGCTGATCATGGCCAACATTCCGCTCGCGCTGGTGGGCGCAGTGATCGGCCTGTGGATCTCCGGCCAGCCCTTGTCGGTCGCGGCGCTCATCGGCTTCATCACGCTCGCCGGCATCTCGGTGCGTAATGGAATCCTGAAGGTCAGCCACTACATCAATCTGATGCGCATCGAAGGCGAGAGCTTCGATCACCAGATGATCCTGCGCGGCTCGCTGGAACGGCTATCGCCGGTGCTGATGACGGCGCTGGTGACGGCCTTTGCGCTGGCACCGCTGCTGTTCGAGGCCGAACGCCCGGGTACCGAGATCCTGCACCCGGTCGCGGTGGTGATCTTCTCGGGGCTCATCAGCTCGACGCTCCTCGATACCTTCCTCACCCCGGCGATGTTCTGGCTTTTCGGCCGCCGCGACGTCGAGCGCCTGCTCAACGACCGCAATGCCGAAGCGTTCTGACGCTGATCCGCTTACACAATCGAATCCTGAAAGGAGAAAACATGAAACTCTCGAAGCTCATCACGCTTGCCGCCCTGGTGGCCGTCGGTCCTGCCTTCGCGGCGGACAAGCACGACCACGCGCACGAACATGAGTCCATGCACGGCGGCCTGGTGGTCGAGGTCAAGGATGTCGACCTCGAACTCGTCGCCAAGCCGGACGTCATCCAGCTGCACCTGCGCGATCACGGCAAACCGGTTGATGTGACCAACGGCAGCGCCAAGCTCACGCTCCTGTCCGGCACCGACAAACAGGAAGTCGAACTCAAGCCTGCCGGCGACCGGTTGGAGTCCAAGGGAAGCTTCAAGGTGGGCGCCGGCACCAAGTTGGTGGCCGTCGTCACGCTGCCGGGCAAGCCCTCCACCACGGCGCGCTTCACGCTGAAGTGACGTCGTCCGCTTGCCCGCAGCACGTCGCTGCGGGCGGCCAACTCATGTAACCCAGAGGTGACCCAATGAAAACTCTTGTGGCAGGAATGGTTGCCGTTGCCGTCGGTGGACTGGGCGGCTGTGCGAGCCCCACCGTGTTCGAAGGGAAATACGCGCAGGACGATGGGTGGCGCAAAGGAACTGTTGTCGAAATCGGTCCGGCGAATAGCTTGAAGCGGCCTTCGTTCTATGACTGCAGGGCCGAGGCGTCCGACGCGGAAGGCGACAAGCCGTACGTGATGGTTGCGTTTCTGCGCAATGGCCACCCGTACGCGCGCGCCGCAAAGTTGCCTGCCGATGCGCAATTGCAGGTCGGTGACAAGGTGTATGTGAACTTCAAGGACTGCAACGCACCGATCCCGAAGCGCAGCTCATCAACATCTGACGAGAAGGACTTCAATTGATGCGCCTGTCGCGCGGGACGCCAGGGATTGTTGCGACGGATCAACGCCCCAAGGGTCCGGGTTCGCCTCGTCAGGACCAAGACGATGCATGACGACGTCCATCACGAAGCCTGGCGCGATCGAGTGGCCCCGGAACTGCTCGACGCGGTTCGCCAGGGCAAGATCCCGGAAGTGCTGAGATGGCTGGAGGACGGACTTCCCGCCGATTGGCAAGATACCGAGGGGTGCAGCTTGATCTTCCTGGCGGCATATCACCGTCGGTGGGCCGTTATTGACGGCCTGTTGGCGCACGGCGCATCAGTCGACCTGCCCGATCGTCGGGGATGGACGCCGCTCTTCTGGGCCGCTTTCAACGGCCATGCGGACATCGTTTCATTCCTGATCGGCCGTGGCGCCAATCCAGACGTGCGGAACGAGGACGGGGAGTGGCCCTTGTTCTGGGCCGTCTACAAGGGGCACACAGCAGTTGTCCGGCATCTCCTGATCGGCGGTGCGAAGCGGAACCAAATCGATGCGGACGGACACGACGAGCTCTGGCTCGCAAAAAATTTGGGCCGACAGGACATCGTTGCCATCTTGGAGGGGCCTCGAGGCCCGCGCCCAAACCGTGCCCTGCGTGGGACTTCGGACGAGGGCATTTGATTCGGCCTCTCCACCCTTGCTCGCCAGCCGCGCGGGGCCGGGAACAGCGGACCTCTAGGCAAGATCCTGGCAACGTAAGCGGTAACCGAGCGGCGTTCTTGCCTACTTCGAGCGCGGGTGGAGATCGGATCGAAGCGGATTGGCCGCGAAGTGTTGCTTCCACAGCCTTGGGGTGAGTTGCGCGACATCGGCGGCAGGGTGCTGGCCGACGCGCTGGAGCACATCGACCAGATAGGCATAGGGGTCGATGTCGTGCAGGCGACAGGTGGCGATCAGGCTCTGCGCGATCCCCACGTATTTCGCGCCGACCTCGGTCCAGCAGAAGAGCCAGTTGCGGCGGCCCATCGGCACTACGCGTAGCGCCCGCTCGAGGTGGTTGGTGTCGATCGGCACCTCGGGGTCGGCGAGGTAGACCTCGAGGGCGGCCCGGCGCTCACGCACGTAGGCCAGGGCAGTGGTTAGCGGTGAGCTCGGCAGCAGACCGTGGGATTCGAATTGGGTGTCGACCCAGTCGAAGAACCGGTCGACCATCGGCTTGGCCTGGGCGAGCCGGTATGCGCGGCGTGCCTCGCCGACGAGCTGTGCCTCACGGATGTGCTGCTCTACCGCGTAGAGCTGGCCGATCATCTCCAGTGCCTGCGCCGCCCGTTCGGGCTCGATCGACTGGGCCTCGAAGAACTTTCTTCTCGAGTGCGCCCAGCATTGCGCGCGCGTGAGCCCGCATTTTTGTGCGTAACGTTCGTAGGCCGCGTAGCCGTCGGTGAGCAGCACCGCCCCCTCGGGCGGTGGGTCGGTCCCCAGGGTCTGCGCGATGTGCTTGCCACTACGCCCCTCGTGATAGGCGAAGCAGATTTCGTCGCGCTCGCCATACACCGGCCAGAAGTAGCCGCCCTTCATCTTCCCCGGGCTGGCGCGCCCGGCCTTGATCGGGGTCTCGTCCATCGCCTTGATGCGACTTGCGCGGATCGAGTCGAGCTGGGCCGTAAAGACCGGCTCGAGCAGCGCGAGCGCCGCGTGGGTGAGCTGCGTGAGCCACGGGCGCGAGACCCGGATGCCGTTGTCCCCGAGCCGCTGATGCTGGCGGTACAGCGGCTGGTGGTAGCAGAACTTGTCTGTGATGAGCCCGGCGACGAAGCTCACGTCGGCGCGGCTGCCGTCGATCACCCCGGCGGGGGCCGCCGGGCAGTGGATCGTCTGCGTGTCGCGGCGCTTGATGACCGGGCGCACGTACTTGAGGATCACGTAGCTGCCCGGGCGCTGCGCCAGGCGATGGCTCACCTTCTCGCCGATCACCTCGAACTGTTCGGCGGTGAGGCCCTCGGTCTCGGGGTTGGCGAGCGTGATCGTCTCGACCGGGACGCGCGTCTCGTCAAAGAACAGCGCCGATTCGTCCTTGCTCTGGGCGAAGTCGGTGCGCGACGCACGACGGGTGTGTCCCGCCACGGTCTTGGCGGGGGTGTCGGGCGGCGTGTCGGGGATCGGCAACTCGCCCAGATACATCTGCGTGGTGTCGGGTGACACCACGCGCTTCTCGCTCTTCTGGCCAAAGAGCTGGCGGCGGAACCACTCGAGCTGATGCTTGAGTGCCGCAAACTCGAGCCGCATCGCATCCATGTCGCGCTGCAAGGCGACGTTCGCCTGTGCCAGTCCGACGATCTGCTCGGGCGCCCACTGGGCGGCCTCGGCAAGGGTCGGAACGGGGGTGCAGTGCGGTGCGGACATGGCGCATATTTTACCGTAGAGCCCAGCATTCATGCGGGTTTCACGGCGTTCTGGGGCAATCTGAAACGGCGCTTGGTGCGGGCCGGCTCGATGCCTTCGAGCAAGAGCTTGAGCCCGGTCCAGTCCATCTGGCGCGTGCGGACCTGCGCCCAGTTCGACACGAAGCGCCCCTGCTCGAGACGCTTGGCCCACACGCAGAATCCGGTGCGGTCCCAGTACAGCACCTTCATCTGCGTGCCACGCCGGTTGATGAACACGAACAGCTCGCCCGACAGCGGATCGCAGCCGAGCGCCTGGCGCGTGAGCGCGTACAGGCCGTCGAAGGATTTGCGCATGTCGACCGGGCGGCCATAGACATGGACGCGGACGGCGCCTTCGGGGAAGAACATCAGCCGCGCGACAGGTGAAGGATCACGCCGTCGCCCAGGTCGAGCCGCAGTTCGAGGCGGCCCGTGCCGCCGAGTTTGAGCGTGCCGGCGTCGACGAAGCCAGTGGGTTCGGACGTTGCTCCGGATCCCGGGCGCGCAGCCGGCGGCGTCTGGCTACCCAGCAGGCTCCTCCAACGCCGGAAGCTTGACTCGCTCAGCCCCTCGCCGATGCAGAACGGCTCGATCCCCAGTCCGCTCACGGCAAACCGCGCGAACACCGCTTGCCACTCCTCGCGGCTACGCCGCCGCCACTTGTTGTTGGTCGCTGTCGCCCTGATCACTGCGTGTTCCTCCCTCATGAACGTGGGAGGCATTGTTCCGCGTGGGCGCGGGCGGAAAAAGAACGCCGCTCAGTGACCGGTTACCTGGCAACAGACCCGGAACTGACCGCATTCCCGGTGCAGTTGTACCGAAAATCTCGTTCTTGCCCCAGAACGTGGCCAACAGGCGTGATAATCCGCGATTATCCCGTGTCGTAATATGCATTTTCATACGCGTACGATCATTGACAATAGTATGTACAGGCGTACCATGTAATACAGTACGTAAAAATCAGGGGTGTCGCGATGGCCAGAAGCGGGATCTACAAGTCCGAGGTGGTGCGGGCACGTGACGCGTTGCGCGCGCAGGGGCGACACCCATCGATCGACGCCATTCGGGTCGAACTCGGCAATACCGGCTCAAAGGCAACGATTCACCGCTACTTAAAGGAGATCGAAGAGGAAGAGGGCGGAACCGGCGGCACACAGGTTGCCGTGAGCGAGGCAATCCAGGACCTCGTCGGCAGGCTGGCCGGCCGCTTGCACGAAGAGGCCGATGCCCGGATCGCGGAGGCAAAAACCCGCTATACCGGCGAAATTGCCCAACTCAAGGACGCGCTCCGGCAGCAGCGCCAAGAGGGTGAAGCACTCAAGACCCAGTTGCAGCATACCGAATCCCTGTTGAGCGAGGAGAGTGACCGTCATCGCCAGACGGCACTCACGCTGCAACAGGAGACCGTGCAGCGCGCGCAGGCCGCGCAACAGGTTGCCGATCTGCAGTCACAACTGGCGCAAGGCGAACAGCACCGGCAATCACTGGAGGACAAACACCGTCACGCCCGCGAAGCCCTGGACCATTTTCGGCAGGCGGCCAAGGAACAGCGCGATCAGGAGCAGCGCCAGCATGAGCAGCAGACCCAGCACCTGCAGGCCGAACTGAGGCAACTGAATCAGACGCTCGGAACCAAACAGGATCAACTGACCGGGATCAGCCGGGACAACGCCCGCCTGGCGGCCGAGTTGTCGCAGGCCCATGCGCAGCTTCACCAGACTCAGACGGAGGCGCGATCGCTCCGAGACGAATTGTCGGTGGCCAAGGAAACCGGGCAACGCGTCGAGGCGCTGGGCCAACGCCTGGCGGAGCGGGAACTGCAGATCGAGGATCTGCTGCGCGGCAAGAGTGTGGTCGAAGCTACGCTCGCCGAACAGGCCGAACGTCGTCAAGCCCTGGAAATCGAGCTTGGGGCCGCCCGGGCGTCCTTATCCATACAGGAAAAAGTGATTGCGGACATGCATGCACAGCTTCTACGTCATGGCAGCCGCCGGAAACAAAGCGGCAAACAGGACCACGTCGCGGGAGTCGGCGAGAAAGCCGCAACGCCCACCGCACCATAATTAAACATTTAAAACATACGCTTACAGCTCGAAAGTCCTAATATTGGCTTCATCCCGGCGCCGCAGGAGCCAAAATCTTTTGTTGCAAAACAACGGTTTGCGGCGGATATGTACAGTTTTTCCCTTCATCCCGGTCATACCCCAAATCCGGCGCGGAGTATAGCGCCCCGCGCCTGGCCTACCGCCGCCCGCGGCCAGCAACTCGCCGACCTCGCGATGGCGGAAGCAGTCCGTCACATGGTCGTTGACCATGCCCACCGCCTGCATGAAGGCGTAGCACACCGTCGGCCCGACGAAGCGGAAGCCCAGCCGCTTCAGCTCGCGGCTCATGGCTTGCGATTCCGCCGTCTCGCCCGGCACGTCGGCGAGCGTGCGGCGCGCACCGTCACGCGGCACGCCATCGACGAATTTCCATAGAAGCGCGTCCAGCGAGCCGAAGCGCTCGCGCACGGCAAGCGTCGCGCGCGCGTTGGCGATCGCCGACTCGACCTTCAGCCGGTTGCGCACGATGCCGGCGTCGGCCATCAAGCGCTCGACGTCGGCCGCGGTGTAACGGGCGACCTTGTCAGCGTCGAAATCGTCGAAGGCGCGGCGGTAGTTCTCGCGCTTGCGCAGGATCGTGATCCAGCTCAAGCCCGCCTGCGCACCCTCGAGCACCAGCATCTCGAAGAGGTGACGGTCGTCGTGGTTGGGCACGCCCCATTCGAGGTCGTGGTAGGCGGTGTAGAGCGGATCGGTGCCGCACCAGGCGCAGCGGTCGGGCATGGGGAAGCTCCTGTGTGTCGCGAGGCCATGATAAGGCCGGCGGCGATATGCAATAAGAACGACCGCTTGCCGAACCCTCCAATTCACCCTGACGACCCTGAGCCGCCTGATGACATTCTCAAGCGCGACGGCAGCATGCAGGTCGTCAAGCTGCCGCCCGTGTGGACTTTTGAAACTACCCGATGTGCATTGATTCAAATACGCAATTCTTGCAAGACTTCGGGGTGAGCAACGGCAACACGGAGCAGCGTCTTGGCGGCACCCGTGGGCGAGCGACGACCCTGCTCCCACTCCTGGAGCGTTCTGGAGGACACGCCCAGGAGCTCCGCAAACGCTTGCTGAGACAAGCCCGTCTTTGCGCGAGCCTGAGCTGCTTCGGGCAACTCGACACGCGTGGTGCGCACGGCCTCGCCACGTCTCATTTGCTTGACGGACTCAAGCAAATCCTGCTGGAACTTTTCGATCTCAGAGGGCATCTTCGACTCCTTGCTTCAACTCCGCCAAGAAGGACGTGGGGAGATTGTCGAACTTGGCTTTCTTGTAAACGATCAACAACCAAATGGTCTCGGTGTTCGCGTTGAAGTAGATGACCCTGGCACCGCCGCGTTTTCCTTGTCCCGCAGATGTCCAACGCACCTTACGGCAGCCGCCACTTCCCCGGATAACGTCACCGGCTTCTGGATTGGCCGCGATCCAGTTGATGAACTCAACGCGCTCGACTTCCGACCAGACTTCGCTGGCATAGCGTTGGAAGATAGCGGTTTCAGCAACTGTTCTCACCCGCGCAATGTACGTCAATGACGTACATTGCGCAAGCGGTGGAGGCGGATTTTTCGAGAGGAAGTGCCGGCCACAAATGGAATCTGGATGCCCAGAGTGAAGATAGTGGGCCGTGCAAAATGGCGATCAGCGCAGACCGAGTACTTGTCGAAGGCCGATGACCAGTCCCAGATTGGTTACCCGCCGTTCGCGTTGGAGGAAATTTCTCAGCCGCTATGTCTCTTGATGGCCGGATCCAGCGATTCGAACCCGCTTTCACATTGCTGCCCTTGATCGCCGATCAGGGCAGACCGAGAGCGCATTCGTAGGTCGATCACACCTCCCATGCCGACAAGCAACCCCGTCTCACCGGCTCACCCACCCCCCGCACACCGGAAAGACCTGCCCCACGAAGCAGTTCGCGGCCTCGCTGCACAGATAGACGGCAAAGCCCGCGTCCTCTTCAGCCGTGACCAGCCGACCCAGCGGCACCTGCCACTTCAAGCGATCCTTGAACGCCTGCGTGGCCTGGACCTCGGGCGGGAAGTAGGTGGGGTTCTCCACGAAGTTCTGCGCGATGGCATTCACCTGGATGCCGTGCGCGGCAGCCTCGACCCCCACGGCCTGGATGTAGGCCAGCTGCGCGCCACGCGCGGCGGCGTAGCTCGAGCGCCGAGCCATGCCGCGCAGCGCGGAGGCGCTGCCCATCAGCACGATCTTGCCCGCCTTGCGCTCGATCATCTGCGGCAGGACGGCGGCGACCATCTCCCGCATGGGATGGACCAGGGCGGCGAAGGCGGCCTCCCACTCGTCGTCCGACACCTGATGGGCGGGCGTGCTCGGCGCCGGGATGGCCAGGTTGAGGACGAGGGCGTCGATGTGGCCGGCAGACTCGATGACGGCGCGCCCGCTCCCCGGCTGCCGCGGCGCGCTGCGATCCGCGATGAGCTCGGCGCCCGCCGCGGCGAAGGCCGCGCACAGCGCCGGCCCCATGAAGTCTTCGGCTTGGGTGACCAGCACCCTGCGGCCGACCAATGAAATCCCGTTCATTTCGCTTCTCCTCCACGGCAGCGCGAGCCTGCTCCCGGCCCCTGGATTCAATCCTAGGACGAAGACGTCTAGACTGCACCCGCTGGGATCGATACGGTGCTGGCGGCAAAACGCCGGCCCCTTCAAACGCCGGCCCCTTCAAACGCCGGCCCCTTCAAACGCCGGCCCCTTCAAACGCCGGCCCCTTCAAACGCCGGCCACATCTTCGCCACTCCGGACGAGGTTCTGCAAGATGCCAAGGATCGAGCCTTTCGAGGCGCACGCGGAACGCTACGACGCGTGGTTCGAGCGCCACCAGGCAAGCTATGTCTCCGAGCTGCTGGCCTTGCGAGCCTTCGTCCCGCTGAGCGGGCGCGGCCTGGAGATCGGCGTCGGCGGCGGACGCTTCGCCGCGCCGCTGGGGGTGGAGGTGGGGGTCGCCCCGTCGCGGACGATGCTGGAGCGCGCAAGGGCGCGCGGGATCGAGGTCTTCGAGGGCGCCGCCGAGCATCTGCCTTTCGCCGACGACAGCTTCGATCACGCGCTCGTCGTCACCACCTTGTGCTTCGTCGACTCGCCCGCGGCGATGCTGGCCGAGGCGCGGCGGGTCCTGCGGCCGGCCGGCACCCTGGTGATCGGCTTCATCGACCGCGACAGTCCGCTCGGCCGCGACTACGAGGCGCACCGCGAGGCCAGCGTCTTCTACCGTGACGCCACCTTCTACTGCGCGCGCGACGTCGAGCGCTTGCTGCTGGAGGCCGGATTTTCCGTGCGGTCGTGGGCGCAGACGCTGGCCCGTCCGCTCGCCGAGACCGCGAACATCGAGCCGGCGCGCCCTGGTCGAGGCGAGTGCGCCTTCGTGGTCGTCGCGGCCATGAACGACAAGCCTGCACGCTGAACACGGCGCAAAACCCGCATGCAGACCACTTTCTGGACCGCCCTGCTCACCAGCCTCGCGGCGGCTGCGGTGACCTCGCTGGGGATCTGGACCATCCGTCGCTTCACCGACTGGGGGCGCCGCAACACCGCTTATTTCGTCGCGTACCGCCACGCGTGACTTGACGAGGCCGCGAGCCCCGGCGCCATCGAGCACGACGCGCTCGCACACGCGGATGGCGTCGTTGGCAAAGCCATAGATACGGCTCGTGAGTTCGGTGACCGCGCCCTCGCCGACCGTGACCGCGTAGTCGACGTTGATCTGCCCGACACGACCATGCAGCAGGCTGAAGTCCGCCAGGTAGCGCGCACCGCGTTCCAGACGCACCTGCGCGCGGGGACGAACGACGATGCCCCCGGCCTCGCCATGCCAGTGCGTCTCCTGGTGGTGCAGCACGGCCTCTTCCATCAGCCGGATCTCGGCACGCATGGTGTGGCGAACAGGCCATGCGCCCACACCATGGCTTGGGCACCGGGCTGCAGGGTGAGCGTCAACGCGACGTGCTGCACCCCGAAGCGCTCGAACAACCCCAGGCAGAGGTGGATCGGCTAAATGCCGTCCGCGGAGGCCTCGGCCTGGACGCGCACGCCGGGCAGCGACTGCACGCTGGCGAGTGTCTGGCCATAGGCGACGAGGTGCGCCACCTGCGGAGTCGGCGGCATCGTCCAGCCGGCTTCGCCGAAAAGTCGGGTGATGGGATGCAGGTCAGTCATTGCAGGTCGGCGCGCCGGCAGCGGAGTTCGCGGACGTGTCGTTCATTCGGTTTCCTCTGCACTGCCCTGAACCGGGGACCGGCCAGCGGCTACTTCGTTCGCCCGGTCGGAGACGATGCGACCGTCGACGAGCTCGATGATCCGGTCGCAGCGGTGAGCAAGGCGCGGGTCGTGGGTGACGATCAGGAAGCTGGTTCCCAGTTGCCGATTGACCTCGCGCAGCAGCGCGAAGACCTCGTCCGCCGAGTGCGTGTCGAGGTTGCCGGTGGGTTCGTCGGCGAGCACGAGCGCCGGCGACATCGCCAGCGCACGGGCGATGGCGACGCGCTGCTGCTGGCCACCGGACAAGCGGTTGGCAAGCTGGCGCCGCCGGTCCGCGAGGCCGACACGCCCGAGCAGCTCGCCGGCGCGCTCGAACATCGCCGCGTCCGGCCGCCCGCGCGCGATCAGCAGCGGCATGGCCACGTTCTCCTCGGCGGTGAAGGCCGGGATCAGGTGGTGGTGCTGGAACACGAAGCCGATGCGCTCGCCGCGCAGGCGGGTGAGCGCGGTGTCGTCGAGCGTCGCGGTCTCGGCGCCGTCGATGACGAGCCGCCCGGCGCTCGGGCGGTCGAGCAGGCCGATGAGGTTGAGCAGCGTGCTCTTGCCGGAGCCGGAGGGGCCGATGAGGGCAGCGAACTCGCCACGCTCGAGGCGCAGGTCGATGCCGTGCAGCACCTCGTATTCGGTGTCGGCGCTGCCGTAGCGCTTGCGCAGCCCTTCGAGGTGCAGGACGGGATCAGCCACGGATCGCCACCACCGGGTCCAGCCCCGCCGCGCGCCGCGCCGGCAACAGGGCGGCGAGGATGCCGACCACGCTGGCGCCGCCTGCGGCGATCGCGACCAGCGCCGGCTCGACGCCGATATCGAACAGCGGCGTGCCGTCGGGGTTGCGCGCGAGCATCCGCCACAGCATCAGGAAGGACCAGGCCAGCGCCGAGCCCAGCAGCGACCCGAGGAAACCCACGATGCCGCCTTGCAGCAGGAAGATGCGCCGCATCTGCGCCTGCGTCGCCCCCATCGCGCGCAGGATGCCGATCTCCTTGCTGCGCTGGACCACCGACACCACCAGCACGCTGGCGATGCCGAAGGACACCGATAGCGCGATGAAGAAGCGGATCACGTCGCTCGACACCCGCTGCGAGGTGAGCGCGGTGACGAACTGCGCGTTGGTGCGGATCCAGCTGTCGGCGATCAGGCCGGATTCGGCGGCGATGCGCTGCGCGACGTCCTCGGCCTCGTCGAGGTCGTGCAGCGCGAGGTCGATGTTCGACACGCCACCGACGAGGTCGAGCAGGGTCTGCCCGGTGCGCAAGCCGACGTAGACGTTGCGCGCATTGACACCCTTGTTGCCGAGGTCGAAGAGCCCGGTGACGGTCAGCGTCTCGGCCTGGCCCTCGGCGCCGGTGAGCCGCAGCTTGTCGCCGACCTCCGCGCCGAGGTCCTTGGCCAACTCGATGCCGATCACCGTCTCGCCCGCGCCGACACGCAGCTCGCCGGCGGCAAGCCGCCCCGCCAGATCCACGACGCGGTTGTAGCGTCCGGGGTCGATGCCGAGCAGCGTCACCGCCTTGCTGGCGTCGCCGCGCACCGCGAAGGCTGGGCCGGAGGCCACCGGCGACACCGCGGCGATCTCGGGCCACCCTTCCAGGCGCGCGCGCAACTGCTGCCACTGGTCGATGGAACGCAGCCGCTGCGCCTGCTTCTGCACGCGGTTCAATGCGCCCTCCCCTGCGACTTGCGGGCGCGCCACCTCCTCCGCCGGCAACAGCACGATGTGCGCCTGAGAGCTCAGGGTTCGGCGCACCAGGTTGGCCTGCAGGCCGGACAGCAGCGCGGACATGAACACGATCACCGCCACGCCGACCCCGACGCCGACGATGATCAGCAGCGACTGCATCCGTCCTTCCTGCAGGAAGCGCAGCGCGGCGATCCACTCGAAGGGCATCCAGGACTTCATGGCGCAGCCCGCGTCCGCACCGCCTGCCCCGCCGCCACATCCACGGCCGCCGGCACCAGCGCTTCCCCGACGGCGACCCCCTCGAGCACCTCGACCCTGCCCGCACCGCGGATACCGAGCCGCACTGACTGACGCTCGGTGCGGCCATCGCGCACCACCATCACCCAGGGCTGCGCGCCGCCGGTCTCGCGCACCGCTGCCGCGGGAATCATCAGCGTCTGCTCGCGGCGCGCAGCCTCGATGTCGATCGAGACGGTCATCTCGTGGCGCAGGTAGGGCGGCGGCTCGGGGACGCGCAGGCGCACCTCGACCGAGCCGCGCAGCGCATCGACCGAAGGCGCAATGAAGGCGAGCTCCGCGCCGAAGCGCTCGCCCGGATAGGCGTCCGCCGAGGCCAGGGCGGGCTGGCCGAGGCGCAGCAGGCCGAGGTTCTTCTCGTCGATCTGCACCGTCAGCTCGGTGTCGCCCGCGGGGGCGATCGTCAGCAGCACGACGCCCGGCTGCACCGTGTCGCCCGCTTCGACCGCGCGCGTGAGCACCGCGCCCGCGGACGGCGCACGCAGGATCGCGTAGCCGAGCCGGGTCTGCGCAGCGATCTGCGCCGCGCGCGCCTGTTCGAGCGCGCTCTGCGCCAGCGCCACCTCGATGCCGTCGGGCTGCTGGCTGTCGCGTTGCAGGCGGGCGCTGGCGACCTGACTCTCGGCCACCTCCTGCGCGCGTCGCGCCTCGTCGAGCTGCGCCTGGCTGTAGAAGCCGCGCGCCACCAGTTCGCGCACGCGCCGATGCTGCTGGCGTGCCTGCAGCGCGGTGGCCTCGGCCTGGCGCAGCGCCTGCTCGGCGACCGGCAGGCCGAGCTCGCGCAGCTGGCGAAGACGCGCTTCGGCCTGCGTCACCGCGGCGCTCGCCTGGTCGACGGCGGCTTTCCATTCGCGATCGTCGAGCCGGATCAGTGGCTGGCCCGTGTCCACGGCATCGCCCTCGCGCACCTCCACCGCCATCACGCGCCCGGCGAGCTGGGGCGAGAGAGCGATGCGCTCGGGGGTGCGCACGCGCCCGCTCGCCACCACCGACTGGCGCAGGGGCCCCTCCTCGACGCGGTTCACCGTGACCGTATCGTTGCGCAAGGCGGCGAAGGCGAGCGCCGAGACCACCACCACGAGCGCGCCGACGGTCAGGCGCGATACGGACAGGCGTCGTGGCGAAGCCGCCCCGGGTGCTTCAGGATGACTTTTCGATTCGGCGCTGCGGGCTTTCAAGATGATCGGGTTTCCATGAGCGAGGGGCGTTCCGGGGAGGCGTACCCTGCCTTGCCGGGCGCGCCGGCGTCAGAGCATGAACATGAGCTTCGCGAGCAGGACGATCCCCAGACCGAATCCGAGCGCGAGGTAGTGCATCAGCTCGAAGCGATCGATGCGGAAATCCTCCGGACCGCCGGTGACGATCAGGAAGTGCTTGAGGTGGCCAACCGCGCTGCGGCTACGCGGCTGCATGAAGACGAAGGGCGAGGTCGCGAAGATGGTCAGCAGGCCGAGCGCCATCGTCATCTTGGCGGTGAGCAGCATGCCGAAGCTCGTGGAGATGAAGGACTCGAAGCCGCCAGAATTCTCCACGTAGCCGAAGTACATGTAGAAGCCCGTAATGTAGAGCGGAATCACGGCGAGCGGATAGGTTCGACGGATGCGGCGGAAGAGGTAGAACTCGACGCGCTGGAACACCTCGTCCCCGATCAGCTTGCGGACCGGTTCGAGGATCAGGACCTCCATCGCGACGGCGCCGACGAAGAGAATTGCGCACAACAGGTGAAAGAGGACGACGACCTGATGATCCATGATGTGCTCCCGAAGCAGAGAAAGTGTTAATGCGAACAGTTCGCATTTTAGTTTATTAGCACTTTCCGATGATTTGATTCAGGTCAAGACGCTTGGCTGGTTGCAGGCAAGCGCGCAGCAGCATGTCATGACTGTCGCGTTGCGATCGAACGCTCGCCTCGGTAGCTGTACAGATCGTTGCCCTGTAAAACCGACGACGCATCCTCGCGCCAGCGGCCTCCGGCCCGCCCGCTGCGGTAACGCCCCGGGGTGTGAATCCCCTGATCTCCCACCGCCAAAGGCCTTGCTCCTGGGCCCTCGTTCCCACCGGGATCGTTCATCCCTCGCGGTGCAGCCGCCGCAGGTAGAAAACCTCTCCCTCGTGCTCGAGCCTGCGCAGCTCGCCCGAGGCGAGCAGCGCATCCACCAGCGCCATGCTGCCACCGCCCTTATCCAGCAGGGCCTGGATCGCGGAGGTGCGCAGCGGATGCACCGCGCTGATCGCCAGGATCTCGACGCGCAGGTCGCCGCCGAAGGCGAACACGTCGCCCTCGTAGGCGGTCAACAACTCCACCTCGAGCCCCTTGTCCGCCAGCGTCCGAAACGCACGCAGGACGACCGCCTCGTCCGGGCCGCGCACCCCCGCGACCGCCGGCGGGCGATGTGGAATTGCGAGGTAGGCACGCCCGATGCGTGTTGTCGCGATGAAGCGCCCCAGCGCGGCGATGTCCTCGTCGCCGTCGTTAAGTCCGGCCACCAGCATCGTCTCGCTCACCAGCCGCCCGGCAAACTCCGAGGCGAAGCGCTGGATGCCGCCAAGAATGTCGGCAAGGCGCAGCACGCCGTGGGGGCGATTGATCCGCTCCCAGACGCCGGGGACGACGCTGTCGACCTTGACGCTGACCCAATCCGCCCGGCGCAGCGCCGAGCGGACATCGGCGTACCAGAGGAGCGATGCATTGCTGATCACCGCGATCGGCAGACCGAGTTCGCGCAGCGCGTCGATCGACTCGCCGAGGCGACTGTCCAGCGTCGGCTCGCCATCGGGGACGAAGGTGAGGTAATCGACCGCATCCCCGTGGGCGCGCACGGCCTCGAGCCTCATGCGCACCTGGCGCAGGATCTCCTCCGGCCGATAGGAGGGCCGCGGGCTGATCTCCTCCTCTGGCGTCGGGCCGACCTGACAGTACACGCAGGCATAACTGCAGTGCTTCGGTGGGATGTTGTTGATGCCGAGACTGCGGCCGAGCCGGCGCGACGGTACGGGGCCGAAGGCGATGTCCATGATCGGGCTCCTGATCGTAGCGGTTCGAATGGAACGGAACCTGCTTAGGCTTTTCACTGTAGTTTCGTAGATCACCGATGCAAGCCGCGTGCCCGGACGGGACGATGTACTGATGTGGAAGACGAAACCGGCTTCGCCTTGCAGCCCCGTCTCCTGGCTCGCGGCGCCAGACAGGAGACGGGCACTGGCAGCATCGACGCATGACGAATTCGTACGCCAGCGCAGGCAGTCCGTCCATTTGCACACATATTTTTCGATTGACCCCGGCGCTGCGCGGGCATACGGTATAAGCGGTGACTGATAGAGCACCGTTCCAACCGCGGAAGTCCTGTCACCGCACCACCACGCGAGAGCGCGGGAAGCAGTGCCGGGTTTCCGCACGACACGGAGGGCAACATGGAAGAGCAGGAAGCATCATGCTCGCGCGTCTCGGGAGCAGTGCCCGAAGCGCCCGTTGAATCGCAGCAGGCTCCACCGGAGCCCGCCGCTCACAAGGAGGTACCCAGAATGGTCGCACGCGTGGGACAGAAGGCGCCGGATTTCGCGGCACCGGCGTACTACCGCGGCGGTTTCACCAACGTGAAGCTGTCCGACTATGCCGGCAAGTGGGTGATGCTGTGCTTCTACCCCGGTGATTTCACCTTTGTCTGAGCAACAGAAGTGTCTGCGGTCGCAGCGCAATATGATGCTCTCCAGGCATTGGGGGTAGAGGTTTTCTCGGTCAGCGTGGACAGCCACTTCGTCCACAAGATCTGGAACGACGAGGAGCTGTCGAAGATGGTCGACGGCGGTGTTCGTTTCCACATGCTGTCCGATCAGGCAGGCAACATCGGGCGCGCCTACGGCGTCTATGACGATCAGCAGGGTATCGAAATGCGTGGCCGCTTCATCATCGACCCCGATGGTGTGGTGCAGGCCATGGAGGTGATGACCCCGCCGGTCGGACGCAAGCTCGCCGAGACGGTCAGGCAGGTGCAGGCCTTCCAGCACGTCCGCGCGACGGGCGGCAAGGAAGCGACACCAGCCGGTTGGGAGCCCGGGAAACCGACGCTCAAGCCGGGGCCGGATCTGGTCGGCAAGGTGTGGAAGGTGTGGAACCCGTCGATGGAGTGATCCGTCGCGGCAAAGGCCTAGAACCCCGCCCGCGTGGCGGGGTTCTGCTTTCGGGCCCCGCCTTCCTGGCTCATTCGGTTTCCAGCGTATTCAAGCTTCACGGCTTTCACCCGATCCGACGCAGCACGATTTCATGACAAGCACGAACCTGGCCTCCCTCCCCGCAGTCGATCGCCTGCTCGCCGAGCCGGCGCTGGTCTCGCACACCGCCCTGCATGGGCGTCGCGTCGTCACCGACGCCGTCCGCACCGCGCTCGCGGCCACCCGTGAGGCCGTGCGCAAGGGCGCCCCGCTGCCCGAGCTCACCGCGCTGCTGGCCGCGGTCGAAGCTCGCATCGACACCGTCTGCCGGCCGAATCTGCGTCCGGTGTTCAACCTCACCGGCACCGTGCTGCACACCAACCTCGGCCGCGCCACGCTGCCCGAGGAGGCGATCGCCGCGATGGTCGAGGCCGCGCGCCACCCCTGCGCGCTCGAATACGACCTCGAATCGGGCGGACGCGGCGACCGCGACGACCTCGTCTCCGCGCTGGTCGCCGAGCTGACCGGCGCCGAGGCCGCGACCGTGGTGAACAACAACGCGGCAGCGGTCTTCCTGCTGCTCAACACGCTGGCACAGCGCAAGGAGGTCGTCGTCTCGCGTGGGGAGCTGGTCGAGATCGGTGGCGCCTTCCGCGTGCCCGACATCATGAAGCGCGCCGGCGCGAAGCTCGTCGAGGTGGGCTGCACCAACCGCACCCACGCCCGCGACTACGAGGACGCGATCGGCCCGCGCACCGCGATGCTGATGAAGGTGCACACCAGCAACTACGCGGTCGAGGGCTTCACCAAGGTCGTGCCGCAGGCCGAGATCGCCGCCATCGCCCACGCCCGCGGCCTGCCCTTCGTCGAGGACCTCGGCTCGGGCACGCTCACCGGGCTGGAGGCCTGGGGCCTGCCGCACGAGCCCACCCCGCGCGAGGCGATCGCCGCCGGCGCCGACCTCGTCACCTTCTCCGGCGACAAGCTGCTCGGCGGCCCCCAGGCCGGCATCCTCGCCGGCCGCCGCTAGCTGATCGCGACGATCAAGAAGAACCCGCTCAAGCGCGCGCTGCGCGTCGGCAAGATCACGCTCGCCGGCCTGGAGGCCGTGCTGCGCCTGTATCGCGATCCCGATCGCCTGCCCGAGCGCCTCGAGACCCTGCGCCTGCTCGTCCGCCCCCAGGCCGAGATCCTCGCCCAGGCCGAGCGCCTGCAGCCGGCGCTGGCGCGGGCACTCGCCGACTGGCCGCTGACGGTCGGCGTCGAGCCGATGCGCTCGCAGATCGGTTCGGGCAGCCTGCCGGTCGATCGCCTGCCCTCCGCCGGGCTGGTGTGCCGTCCGCAAAAGAAGGGCGGCGTGCTCAACCGGCTCGAGAAGGCGCTGCGCGATCGGCCGGTGCCGGTGATCGGCCGCATCGCCGACAACGCGCTGTGGCTCGACCTGCGCTGCCTGCGCAGCGAGGACGAGGCCCGCCTCGCGACCCAGCTCGTGCAGCTCGCTCCCGCGGCGCGCACCGCCGCCCGATGAACCAGGAGAGCACACCAGCATGCTGATCGGCACCGCCGGCCACATCGACCATGGCAAGACCACGCTGATCCGCGCGCTCACCGGCGTGGACACGACCCACCTGCCCGAGGAGAAGGCGCGCGGCATCACCATCGAGCTCGGCTATGCGTTTGCGGCGATCGACGGCGATGTGACCCGTGGCGACCCGGCCGCCGCCGCGCGCACCCTCGGCTTCATCGACGTGCCTGGTCATGAGCGCTTCGTGCCGACCATGCTGATGGGCGCCGCGGGCATCGACTACGCCCTGCTCGTGGTTGCCGCCGACGACGGCGTGATGCCACAGACCCGCGAGCACCTCGCCATCCTTCACCTGCTCGGCATCGCACGCGGCGCGGTGGCGCTGACCAAGTGCGACCGCGTCGAGCCGGCTCGTATTGCCGAGGTGCAGGCAGACATCGCGGAACTGCTGGCATCGACCGCCCTCGCCGGCAGCCCGGTCTTTCCGATCTCGGCGATCACCGGCGACGGCATCGATGCGCTGCGCGCCCACCTGCTGGCGATCGCGCGGGACGAAGACGCCTGCCCACCCGACGCCGGCTTCCGGCTCGTCGCCGACCGCCGCTTCGCGCTCGCCGGCGCCGGCACGATCGTCACGGGCACGGTGCGCTCGGGCGTGGTCGGGGTGGGCGACACCCTGCTGCTGGCGCGCCCCGAGGGTTTTCGCCGCGAGGTGCGCGTGCGCGGCCTGCGCGCAAACAACCGCAAGGCAGACACCGCCGGCGCGGGCAGCCGCTGCGCGGTCAACCTCGGTGGCATCGACTTCGGCGAGATCGAGCGCGGCGACTGGCTGCTCCACCCCGCCCTCGCGCGCCCGACCGACCGCCTCGATCTGCGCCTGGAGCTGCTGGCGGATGCGCCACGCAAGCTCGGCCAGTGGGCCAGCGTCACCCTGCACCACGCCGGCGGGCATGCGATGGCACGCCTGGTGCTGCTGGACGACGCACTGGAGGCCGGCGGGCTCGCCCCGGGCGCTTCGGCGCTGGTGCAGGCGGTGCTCGACCGCCCGGTGTTCGCCTGCTGCGGTGACCGCATCGTCATCCGCGACGCCGCCGGCCGCGAGACCCTGGGCGGCGGCCGCGTCCTCGACCCTTTCCCGCCCTCGCGCCACCGTCGGCGCCCGGACCGCCTCGCGCTGCTCGCCGTCCTCGAACGACCCGACCCGGCCGAGCGCCTTGCGGGCCTGGTTGCGAGCGCGCCGCTCGGGCTCGAGCTCGACGAGCTCGCCGCCGCGCACAACCTGCCCGAGGGCCGCTGGCAGGTCTTGCTGCCGCAGGCGCACCACCTGCAAGGCAAGACCGGCGGACGCGTGTTCTCGGCGGCCGCATGGGCTGCGCTCGGTGAGGCCGTGCTGGCACGGCTGGCCGCGCACCACGAGGCCTTTGCCGACGAACCCGGCGTCGAGCGCGAGCGCCTGCGCCGCATGTGCGCCCCCCGGCTGCCCGCGCCGGCCTTCCTCGCCCGCCTCGAGGCGCTGCTGGCGGAGGGCCGCATCGCCCGCGCCGGTTCGGCCTGGCACTTGCCCTCGCACACGGTGGAGCTGGACCGCGCAGACCGTCGGCGCGCCGATGCGCTGCTCGCGCGGCTCGCCGAGGGCGCCTACGACCCGCCCTGGGTTCGCGACCTGGCCGAAGCCTGCGAGATCCCCGAGGCCGAGGTGCGCAGCCTGCTGCGCCGCGTCGCGATGTGCGGCGAGGTGTTCCAGGTCGTGCGCGACCTCTTCTATCCGCGCGCCACGGTGGCCCGCCTGGTCGGCATCGTCGCGGAGCTGGCCGAGCGCAACGAGGGCCGTGTGCGGGCGGCGGATTTCCGCGACCTCATCGGCGGCGGACGCAAGCGCTCCATCCAGATCCTCGAGTTCTTCGACCGCGTCGGCTTTACGCGTCGCATCGGCGCAGGCCATGGGCTGGCCCACACCCTTCGAGGCGAAGCGCCCGTTTCGGGCGAAAACCAGGAGGGGCGAGTTACAATCGCGCCTCCATAGGAAGAGAGGCGTTCCCCGGTGGGGCGACTGGTCTTCAAAACCAGGTGGGGCCGTCAGCCGGTCCCAGGTGGGTTCGACTCCCATTCTCTTCCGCCAGCGCCAAGGCGCGGGTCGCAACGACCCGCGAGAGGTGGCAGTACGTGACAGCCATTGGCAGCAGTGATGTGGCCATCCGCTGCGACATCGAGCCGCACTTGCCCGCCTGCTGCGTAGCCTGATTTACTTGGCGCGCTGTTTGCTTGTATCCGTTCGCAGCGCGCCCCCGCCGGCGAGGGCTGGCGGGCTCTTCCTGCTCGTAGCGGGAAAATTGCTGGCTCAGATATTAGTATTTGTTTATATTCTGAAGAATATAAATGCCGCCGAGCGCACCGCACTTGCCCGTGCGCAATGCCAGCGCCCAATTTCAACCACCTTCCGCAGGCGGGCGGCCACCCCTCGCAAGGCAACCGGAACCAAGCCCGATGACCCACCGCAAGATCCTCTACTGGCTCGCCTTCTCCGACGGCCTCGCGCTGCTCGCCCTCGTCTTCGTCGCGGTGCCGTTCAAGTACCTGCTCGACCAGCCGCTCGGCGTCAAGGTACTGGGCCCGCTGCACGGAACGCTCTTCCTGTCGCTGGCAGTCACCACGCTGGCTGCGCTCGGACGCGGGCTGCTGCGGCCCGGGCTGGCAATGATGCTGATCGTCGGAGCCTTCCTGCCGCTGGGCGCCTTCCTCGCCGACTACAAGCTGCGCCAGGCCTACCCGGAATTGCAGGCCTGATTCCCGTTCGTCCTCCCTTCTCTGTCCTCAGGAGCATTGCCATGAAAAAAACCCTCGTCGCCCTCGCCATCGCCCTTGGCTCCACCACGGCCTTCGCCGACAAGCAGGCCGTCACCGTCGTCCTCAACGCCCAGAGCCCGATGACCCAGGGCATGGCCATGGTGCTGGCCAACCAGATGCAGGAACAGGGCGCGCAGGTCGACATCCTGCTGTGCGACCACGCCGGCGACCTCGCGCTCAAGGGCGCGGGCGGCGAAGCGCTCAAGCCGAACAACGTGACGCCGGCGCAGCTGCTCGATGGCGCGATGAAGAAGGGCGCCACCGCTTCGGTGTGCGCGCTCTACCTGCCCAACAGCGGCAAGAAGCCCGAGGACCTGAAGGACGGCATCAAGCCCGCCAAGCCGGCGGACATGGCGGGCTCGATGCTGGAGCCCAATCGCAAGCTCATCGGCTTCTGACCAGCCTTCTCCGAACGCCGCCGCAAGCGCCCCACGCCATGACTTCGCATCTGCTCGCCTTCCTCCTCTCTGCCGCGACCGCCACGTCGGCGCTCGCCCAGGAGAGCACGCTTCAAGTCACCCTCACGGGGATCGGGCACGATCGCGGGAGCATGCGCGTGGGGCTGTATGACGACCCGAAGACCTTCCGCAAGGAGGCGCACGCGCTCGCCATCCAGCAGGTGCCGGCTGCGACCGGCACCGTCACCGTGAGCTTTCCTGCCTTGGCGGCCGGCCGCTACGCGATCATGGCCTATCATGACGAGGACGGCGACGGCGAGCTCGACCGCCGCTTCGGCATGTTTCCGACCGAAGGCTACGGCTTGTCCAAGGACCCAACCGTCTCCGGCCCCCCGGCCTTCGAGGACAGCGCCTTCGAGGTCGGGGCCGATCCGGCCTCCATCAGCATCGCCATCCGATACTGAGCCTGCACGCCGCGGCCCTGGGCCTTCACCCGGCCGCGGCGCAAATCTCCGCGGACACACCCCGACACGGGCGTTACAATTGCAGGCTTTCAAGGCAGCAACCGGAGTCGCCCGCAATGCCCACCCAGACCGAAAACCTCAACGTCCTCGCCTTCGACCACATGCCCTCGCCGGACGAGGTGAAGGCGCGTGTGCCGCTGACCGATCGCGCCGCGGCCGCGGTGGTGGCCGGGCGCAAGGCGGTCATGGACATCCTCGACCGCAAGGATGCGCGCGTGTTCGTGGTGGTCGGGCCGTGCTCGATCCATGACCCGGTGGCCGGGCTGGACTATGCGCGGCGGCTGAAGGCGCTCGCCGACGAGGTCTCCGACGTGCTGCTGCTGGTGATGCGGGTGTATTTCGAGAAGCCGCGCACCTCGACCGGCTGGAAGGGCTTCATCAACGACCCCTTCATGGACGACTCCTTCCGCATCGACGTCGGCATGGAGCGCGCGCGCAAGTTCCTCCTCGACGTGTGCGAGCTCGGCCTGCCCACGGCCACCGAGGCGCTCGACCCGATCGCGCCGCAGTATTACGGCGACCTGATCGCCTGGACCGCGATCGGCGCACGCACCTCCGAATCCCAGACCCACCGCGAGATGGCCTCGGGCCTGTCGACGCCGGTCGGCTTCAAGAACGCCACCGACGGCGATCTCGAGGTGGCGATCAACGCGATCCTCTCGGCAGGCAGCCCGCACAGCTTCCTCGGCATCAACAGCCAGGGCCAGTCGGCGGTCACGCGCACGCGCGGCAACCGCTACGGCCACGTGGTGCTGCGCGGCGGCGGCGGTCGTCCCAACTACGACACGGTGTCGGTGTCGCTGGCCGAGCAGGCGCTCGCGAAGGCGAGGCTGGCGAAGAACATCGTGGTCGACTGCTCGCACGCCAACTCTTGGAAGAAGCCCGAGTACCAACCCCTGGTGATGAAGGACGTCATGCACCAGATCCGCGAGGGCAACCAGTCGATCGTCGGCCTGATGATCGAGAGCAACCTCGAGGCCGGCAACCAGCCGATCCCGGCCGACCTGTCGCAGCTCAAGTACGGCTGCTCGGTCACCGACGCCTGCGTCGACTGGGCGACGACCGAGGACATGATCCGCAAGTCGGCCGCCGTGCTGCGCGAGGTGCTGCCCAAGCAGGAGCGGCGCGCATGAACCTGGTCGTGCTGGCCGAGGACGTCGACAGCGTCGCGCTCAAGAACGTCGCCAAGGTCGCCGAGGCGAGCGCGATCGAGCAGATCACCACGCGCTCCTTCCGCCTCGTCGGCGCGAAGCCTGCCGAAGGCCTGGTGGCGGCGTGCACGGCCGGCGGACTCGATCACGTGTGGCTGCCCGAAGGTCGCCAGCTGAGCGACTTCGGGCTCTTCGTGACCGACATGGACTCGACGCTGATCAACATCGAGTGCATCGACGAGATCGCCGACATGCAGGGCCTCAAGGCCGAGGTCGCGGCGATCACCGAGGCGGCGATGCAGGGCGAGATCGACTTCCGCGAGTCGCTGACGCGGCGCGTGGCATTGCTCGCGGGCTTGCCCGAGAGCGCGCTCGCCGAGGTCTTCGATCACCGCCTGCAGCTCAACCCGGGGGCCGAACGCCTGCTGCAGGGCCTGCAGCGCGCGGGCATCCGCACGATGCTGGTGTCGGGGGGATTCACGTATTTCACCGACCGGCTCAAGTCGCGGCTCGGCTTCGACTATGCCTGGGCGAACCAGCTCGAGGTGTACGACGGCAAGCTCACCGGCAAGGTGATCGGCGACATCGTGGACGGCGAGGCCAAGGCCGCGCACCTCGAGCGCGCGCGCGACGAGTTGGGCCTCAAGCCCGAGCAGGTGATCGCCGCCGGTGACGGCGCCAACGACATCCCCATGCTGCGCGCCGCCGGGTTCGGGGTCGCCTTCCACGCCAAGCCGGTGCTGCGCGACGTCGCCCACTGCTGCCTCGACCACACCGGGCTGGACGGCATCCTCGACCTGTTCGGCCCGGGCGGGGCTTAGGCGGCGCTCCACCTTCCCATCCGCAGCTTCCGGCGCTCCTGCGCCGCGAAGATGGTCGGAGCCCCGGGAGACGCGGCTATGGCCAGCGGCATCGTCGGCCACGACGAACGCCGCACCCCGTGTTCCCCGCGCTGTCCTCCTGCAGGAGCGCCGGAAGGCGCGAACAGGGACGCCCGGCTCCGTCGTTCGCGTCGAATGCTGCGCCGCCCTCTTCGCGGCTACCGCCGCTCCTACATTTTCGCGGCTGCCGCCGCTCCTACGGCGTGGCGATTCCCGCGCTCTCCGCCTCGCGCAAGCGCCCCGCCTTCATCCTCCGCTCCCCGCGCCGCCCCATGTAGGAGCGCCGGAAGGCGCGAATAGGGACGTCCGGCTCCGTCGTTCGCGTCGAATACTCCGCCGCCCTCTTCGCGGCTGCCGCCGCTCCTACATTTTCGTGGCTGCCGCCGCTCCTACGGCGTGGCGATTCCCGCGCTCTCCGCCTCGCGCAAGCGCCCCGCATCCATCCTCAGCACGCGGCTGCAGCGGCGGGCGAGCGACTCGTCGTGGGTGACCAGGATCAGCGTGGTGCCCTGCTCGCGGTTGAGGGCGAACATGAGCTCGATGATCGCCCGCCCCGTCTCGGCGTCGAGGTTGCCGGTGGGCTCGTCGGCGAGCAGCACCCGCGGGTCGGGCGCGAAGGCGCGCGCGAGCGCGACGCGCTGCTGCTCGCCGCCCGACAGGTGCTTGGGATAATGCGTAAGCCGACTGCCCAGGCCCACGCGCTGCAGCCACTGCGTGGCGATCACACGCGCGTCGTCCACGCCGGCGAGCTCCAGCGGCAGCATCACGTTCTCCAGCGCGGTCAGCGCCGGCAGCAGCTGGAAGGACTGGAACACGAAGCCGATCGACTCGCCGCGCAGCGCCGCGCGTGCGTCCTCATCGAGCGCGAAGAGGTCGCGCCCCTGCACCCGCACCGTGCCGCTCGCGGGAACGTCCAGCCCGGCGAGCAATCCCAGAAGGGTCGATTTGCCGGAGCCGGACGCGCCGACGATCGCCACCGACTCGCCCGCGCCCACGGCAAAGCGGATGTCCTGCAGAATCTGCAGGTCGCCCTGGCCGTCGGCCAGGGTGACCTGCTTGCACAGGTCATCGACCTCGATGACCGGATTGGAGAACTCGATGCCCTTGCGTTTCATCATTCCCTTCGTCTTCATGTTCTTCTTGTCCGCGCTCGCCCGCGCCGACACGATCCTCGTCTGGGGCGACAGCCTGTCGGCCGGCTACGGCCTGGATCAGGGCCAGGACTGGCCCGCCCTGTTGCAGACGCGTCTGCAGGCCGAAGGGTTCCGCCATGTCGTCGTCAACGCGAGTGTATCCGGCGAGACCTCGTCGGGTGGCCGCACCCGCCTGCCCGCCGCGCTCGCCGAACACTCGCCCACGCTGGTGATCCTGGAGCTCGGCGCCAACGACGGCCTGCGCGGCCTCAAGCCGCAACTGCTCGCGGACAACCTGGGCGCGATGATCGATGCCGCGCGCGAGGCGGGCGCGCGCGTGCTGCTGGTGGGCATGCGCATGCCACCGAACTACGGCCCGGCCTACACGCGACGCTTCGCGGAGGTCTTCGCCGACGTGGCCGAGGCGAAGAAGGTGCCGCTCGTGCCCTTCCTGATGGACGGCTTCGCCGACCGGCCCGAGCTTTTCCTCACCGACGGCATCCACCCCGCCGCCGAGGCGCAGCCTCGCATCGTCGACACTGTGTGGGCCGGCCTGCACCCGCTGCTGGCCAGCGAAGGAAAGAAGTCGGCGCGCAGATGAAGCGCGCGCCGCTTCCTGTAGGAGCGCCGGCAGGCGCGAATTCGGCGGCGATGGTCGGCACGCGCGTCGATTACGGGACCGCCCGTTCGCGGCTGCCGCCGCTCCTACAGGGGGCCTGGACGGGCGGCGGTTTCTGTAGGAGCGCCGGCAGGCGCGAATTCGGCGGCGATGGTCGGCACGCGCGTCGAATGCGGGACCGCCCGTTCGCGGCTGCCGCCGCTCCTACAAGTACATCAGCCGAAGACGACGCGGGCGGGGCCCGAGCTCATCTCGCCGACGATCGTCCCGGCCTCGCCCTGTTCGGCACGCACCGCGGCCTGCACGGCCTCGACGGCCTCCGGCGCGCAGGCGATCAACAGCCCGCCCGAGGTCTGCGGGTCGGTGACGAGCTTGCGCTGCCACTCCGGCGCATCCGCCGGCAGATCGACGTCGGCGCCATAGCTCGCCCAGTTGCGCGTCGATGCGCCGGTGGCGACGCCGTCCTGCACCAGCACGCGCGCCTCCTCGATGACCGGCAGCGCGTCGAAATGCACCGCGCCGGTCAACGACGCGCCGCGACACATCTCGAGCAGGTGGCCGGCGAGGCCGAAGCCCGTGACGTCGGTCACCGCGTGCACGCCGTCGATGTCGGCGAGCCTGGCGCCGACGCGGTTGAGCGTGGTGGTCCATCGGATCATCTGCGCGTAGCCGTCTGCCGACAGCCGCCCCTTCTTGAGCCCCGCCGACAGGATGCCGATGCCCAGCGGCTTGGTGAGGATGAGCACGTCACCCGCCTTGGCTCCCGCATTGGTGCGCACCCGTGCGGGGTCGACCACGCCAAGCCCGACCAGACCGTAGATCGGCTCGAGCACGTCGATCGAATGCCCGCCCGCGATCGGGATGCCCGCGTCGCGGCAGACCTCGGCGCCGCCCTTGAGGATCTCGCCGATCACCTCGGGCGGCAGCTTGTCGAGCGGCATGCCGACGATCGCGAGCGCCATGATCGGCGTGGCGCCCATGGCATAGACGTCCGACAGCGCGTTGGTGGCGGCGATGCGGCCGAAGTCGCGCGCGTTGTCGACGATCGGGGTGAAGAAGTCGGTGGTGGCGACGATGGCCTGGCGATCGTTGAGCCTGTACACCGCGGCGTCGTCGGCGGTGTCGGTGCCCACCAGCAGCTCGGGCGGCAGCAGGCCGGCGGGCATGGTGGCGAGCAGTTCGGAGAGCACGGCGGGCGCGATTTTGCAGCCGCAGCCGCCGCCGTGGGAGAATTCGGTCAGTCTGATTTCGTTCATGTTTCCGAGGGAGAAAGCGACACGCGGCGCAAGAGGCGCCGCGCGTCGTGTCAACACTATGCAAAAAGGCGTCGCGACCGTAGCACAGCTGTCCGGCTTTGACGAGATCATCGACGCGCGCACGCCCGCCGAGTTCGCCGAAGACCACATCCCCGGCGCGATCAACCTGCCGGTGCTCGACAACGACGAGCGCATCGTCGTCGGCACCATGTACAAGCAGCAATCCGCCTTCGACGCCCGCCGCCTGGGTGGCGCACTGGTCGCCGCCAACATTTCGCGCCACATGCTCGCGGTGCTGCAGGACAAGCCGAAGAACTGGCGCCCGCTGATCTACTGCTGGCGCGGCGGCCAGCGCAGCGGTTCGTTCGCCACCTGGCTGCGCATGGTGGGCTGGGATGCCCGCCAGCTCGAAGGCGGCTACAAGGCGTTTCGCCACCACGTCATCGCCGAGATCGCGCGCATCGTGCCCACGCTGGCGCTGCGCATCGTGTGCGGCCCCACCGGCAGCGCCAAGACGCGCGTGCTCGAGGCGCTCGCGGCGCAGGGCGCGCAGGTGCTCGACCTGGAGGACCTCGCCGCGCACAAGGGCTCGGTGCTGGGCGCCCTGCCCGACCGCCCGCAGCCCGCGCAGAAGCGCTTCGAGACCCTGCTGTGGGACCGCCTGCGCCGGCTAGACCCGGCGCGCCCGGTGTATGTCGAGGCCGAGAGCCGCAAGATCGGCCTGGTCTTCGTGCCCGAGCCGCTGATCCTGGCGATGCGGCAAGCGCCCTGCGTGCTGATCGACGCCACGCGCGAGGCGCGGCTGGCTTTCCTCGTGCGCGACTATGCCTACCTCGGCGACGACGTGGGCGCGCTGCAGGACAAGCTCCACCGCCTGCGCGAACACCAGAGCCGCGAGACGCTCGAGCGCTGGAAGTCGCTCGCCGCCGTCCACGCCCTGCCCGAGCTCTTCGCCGAACTGATCGACCAGCACTACGACCCGCTCTACCACCGTTCGCAGAACCACAACTACGTGAACTATGCCGACGCGCTGCGGGTGGACAGCGCCGACCTCAGCGAGGCCGGGGTGCGCGAGCTCGCGACGCGGA
Source organism: Thauera phenylacetica B4P (assembly GCF_000310225.1). Taxonomy (GTDB): domain Bacteria; phylum Pseudomonadota; class Gammaproteobacteria; order Burkholderiales; family Rhodocyclaceae; genus Thauera; species Thauera phenylacetica. The sequence goes on along the minus strand of NZ_AMXF01000004.1, from coordinate 1,475 downwards.
TCCTGGCAGGGGCTGCGGGGTAAGGGCGTGCGCTGAACCTCGTAACGCTGCCCCCGTCCGACATGAACCGCGCGTGCCCGTGGAGGAGCGCATCAAGGCGCGAATGCCACGGTAACGAGGCCACGGCGCGGGGTTAGGCCAGGCTCGGCAGGCGCCCCGGTGCTGCGCCGCGCCTCGCGCACAGGCGCTGGATCACGGCCGGGCGCTCGACCTCGCCCTGCTCGAAGGCGAGCACGTTCCAGCCTTCGGGAAGACAGTCCACAAGCTCGCGCGGCCGGAGCAGGAAGTCGGGGTTCGAGGGCTTGCCGAAGCGCTCGTTGCCGAGCATGAAGGTCTCGTAGATCAGCAGCCCGCCCGGGCGCACCAGCTCGAAGAGCGCGGCGAAGCGCGGCCGGTACAGGTAGTTGGCGACCACCACCGCGTCGAACTGCTCGCCGCCGAGCGGCCAGTCCAGGCCCTCGAGATCGAGCACGCGCGTCTCGATCCCGGCCACACCCTTCATCGTCGCGAGCGCCGCCGCGTCCCGATCCACCGCCGTCACCCGACAGCCGCGCTCCGCGAGCCAGCGCGCATGCCGCCCGCCGCCCGCGGCGAGATCGAGCACGTTCGCGCCCACCGGCAGCAAGGCGGCAAAGCGCCGCACCCAGTCCGAGGGCACACCGCCGCTTGGATGCGCGGCGGCGCGAAGCGGGGAATCCGGGGAGAGCCTGGAAGACATTCGTACTCCTTGGGTTGGAATTTCGCCGGCCGGATCTGGACACGGGCCGGACCTCAACACCGGCCGGATCTCGCCGCCGATCGACGCAGGCGCTGCGAGGGAAAGGGGCGACGCCCGGGCGCGGTCGAAGCGGCAGGCGGCCAGAGCGTCATTCTAGCGGGGAGCAGGACCCGATACGCGGCGTCCGCGGGAGCGGATTTCCCCGCAGTATTCGAGGGCAAGCGCGCTCCCACGGCGCCTTCACGCGAGCACCCGCCGATGCGGCGTGTCGCCACCTACCCGCGGTGGGTTCTGTGCTATACAGGACGGGTCCAACAGCCACGGAAACCGTGCGGCCTGCGCGATCGCCGCCACTGACGAGGTGAGCCCCATCGTCCCGTCCAACCTGCTCCGTCAGCGCCTCGGGCCCTTGCTCGGGGCGAGCTTTGCGCTGATCGCGCCCGCTGCGCTTGGCGCGCTCGGCACGGAGCCGGCAGAGCCTCCGGCGGGCGCCGGGCTGGCGATCGGCGCGGCGCTGATCGGCGGCCTGCTGATCGGAGCCGGACTGAGTCATTTCCTCGGGCGCCGCGAGGCCCGCAAGCATCCCGACGGCGGGACAGCCGGCACCGCAAACACCACCTCCCCCGAGCGCACCTCCTCCTTGGCGCCCGCTGCCGACGCGCGCGTCGCGGCCCCTGCGGCCGACCTCCCGGACGCGACCCAAGCCATGACCGGCCTCCCGGGCGCCCTGCCCGGGCTCCTCGCCGCCGATGCGCCC
>NZ_AMXF01000003.1 GCF_000310225.1 Thauera phenylacetica B4P | reverse complement strand
CCGAGACGCGCGCCAAGCTGGCCGAGGCCGGCGCCGCCGAAGCGCCCGCGGCGGCCGAGGCCCCCGCCGCGGAAGACCCCAAGAAGGCCCTGATCGCCGCCGCGCTCGCCCGCGCCAAGGCGCAGAAGGCCGAGATCCAGCCGCAGAACACCGACAACCTCAGCCCGCAGACGCAGGCCGAGATCGCCGACATCGAAGCCCGCCGCAAGGTACTCGAGGCGGTCGCGGCCACCCCGGCGCCACAAGCCGCCGAAGCGGCAGCCGCCCCCGACGAGCCCCGCCCCTGAGCCCCGCATGATCCACTCTCCCTACGTCCGCAAACCGGTCAGCGTGCAGCGCACGATGGGCCTCGTGCTGCTCGCGCTCGTGCCCGGCATCGTCGCCCACGTCGTCTTCGTCGGCGCCGGCGTGCTGGTCAACCTGGCGATCTCCACGCTCACCGCGGTGGCCGCCGAGGCGCTGATGCTGCGCCTGCGCAAGCGCCCGGTGGGCGTCGCCGTTGCCGATCTCTCCGCCGTGGTCACCGCCTGGCTGGTCACGCTGTGCTTCCCGCCGATCGTGCCGTGGTGGCTCACCGTGTGCGCGGTGCTGGTGGCGATCGTCGCGGTCAAGCACCTCTACGGCGGCCTCGGCCAGAACCCCTTCAACCCGGCGATGATCGCCTACTGCTCGATGATCGTCGCCTTCCCGGCGCTGATGTCGCAGTGGCCGCCCGCCGGCCAGCTGTCCTTCGACACCCAGCTCTCGCTCATCCTCGGCGGGCCGCGCGACATCGACGGCATCACCGGCGCCACCGCGCTCGACGCGCTGCGCACCGGGCTGCGCTCGGGTGTGCAGACCGTCGACAAGGTGCTCGAGGGCTCCGCCTTCGGCGCGCTCGGCGGGCGCGGCTGGGAGTGGGTGTCGATCGGCTACGTCGCGGGGGGCCTCTTCCTGCTCGCGATGCGCATCATCACCTGGCACATGCCGGTCGCCTTCATCGGCGTGCTGGCCGCCATCGCCGGCCTGTTCTGGCTGGTCGATCCGGGCCACTTCGCCTCGCCGCTGTTCCACCTCGCCAGCGGCGGCGCCATGCTCGCCGCCTTCTTCATCGTCACCGACCCGGTCTCGGGCGCGACCACGCCGCGCGGCAAGCTGCTCTTCGCCGGCGGCATCGCGCTGATCGCCTGGCTGATCCGCAACTTCGGCGCCTACCCCGAGGGCATCGCCTTCGGCGTGCTGCTCATGAACATGTGCGTGCCCCTGCTCGACATGAAGACCCAGCCGCGGGTCTTCGGTCACCGCCACGATCTCGAGGGAGGCGGCAAGTGAGCGCGCGCTACTCCGCAACCCGCACCGCCCTGCGCACCGGGGCGATCATGCTGCTGTTCACCCTGGTGTTCACCGCGCTGATGGCGGCCACCTGGCGCATCACCCAGCCCGCGATCGAGGCCTCGGCGCAGGACGCGCAGCGCCGCCTGATCGACGAGGTGCTGCCGCCGGGCAGCTACGACAACGACCTGCTCGCCGACGTCGTGCGCTTCGGCCCCGCGCCGCAGATCGGCATGGACGAGGGCGGCCGGGTCTGGCGTGCGCGCAAGGGCGGCGAGCCGGTCGCGCTGGTCGTCGAGGGCGCGGCCACCGACGGCTACGCCGGGCGCATCGCGCTGGTGGTCGCGGTCAGCACCAACGGGCTGCTCTCGGGCGTGCGCGTCACCCAGCACAAGGAAACGCCGGGCCTGGGCGACTACATCGACCCGAAGAAGGACCGCCGCAAGGACCTGCCCTGGATCGGGCAGTTCGCGGTCGCCACCTGGAAGGACGTCAACACCGCCGAATGGACCGTGCGCAAGGACGGCGGCACCTTCGGCTACCGCACCGGCGCCACCATCAGCGCGCGCGCCGTGGTGCGCGCGGCCGGGCGCAGCACGGCCTTCGTGGTCGAACGCATGGATGCGCTCTTCGCCGCCCCCGCCGGCGGCGTGCTGGGAGAATGAGCATGAGCCCGCAACAATTCCGCGAGATCGCCTGGAACGGCCTGTGGAAGCAGAACACCGGCCTGGCGCAGCTGCTCGGCCTGTGCCCGATCCTCGCCGTCAGCACCAGCATGGTCAACGCGGTCAGCCTCGGCCTCGCCACCATCCTCGTGATGGCGCTGTCCAACCTGGCGGTGTCGGCGCTGCGCAACTTCATCCCCTACGAGATCCGCATCCCGGTCTTCATCCTGATCATCGCGGCGCTGACCACGGTGGTGGACCTCTCCTTCAACGCCTTCTTCCACGACCTCTACCTGGTGCTCGGCATCTTCATCCCGCTGATCGTCACCAACTGCATCGTGCTCGCGCGCGTCGAGGCCTACGCGGCCAAGAACGACCCGCTCACCTCGACCTTCGACGGCGTCATGATGGGCATCGGCCTGGTGTGGGTGCTCGCGGTGCTCGGCGGCATGCGCGAGCTGCTCGGCGCCGGCACGCTGTTCTCGGGCATCGAGATGATCCTCCCCGGCGCCTCGGCGTGGAACGTCTTCGGCGACGACTACCCCGGCTTCCTGATCGCCATCCTGCCGCCCGGCGCCTTCTTTGCGCTCGGCGTGCTGATCGCCGCGTTCAACGCCATCAACGTGCGCCTGGCGGCGCGTGCGCGCCGGCGCCCGCCGCCCGCCCCGACCAGGACGGCCGAGCCGGAGCAGGACTCCGCCGAGCCGGCCGCCGCGAGCTGACGGCCCGCATGGCTGCGATGAAGCGCGAGGCGATCCGCGAGTTCTTCCGCCGCCTGCACGACGCCAACCCGAACCCGCAGACCGAGCTCGAGTACGCCTCGCCCTACCAGCTGCTGGTCGCGGTGGTGCTGTCGGCGCAGGCCACCGACCGCAGCGTCAACCTCGCCACGCGCAAGCTGTTCGCGCTCGCCCCCACGCCCGAGGCCATGGTCTCGCTCGGCGAGGAAGGCATCGCCGACTGCATCAAGACCATCGGCCTGTTCCGCAACAAGGCGAAGAACACGCTGGCGCTGTCGCGCCTGCTGCTCGAGGGCCACGGCGGCGAGGTCCCTGCCGGGCGCGAGGCCCTCGAGGCCCTGCCCGGCGTCGGCCGCAAGACCGCCAACGTGGTGCTCAACACCGTCTTCCGCCAGCCGGCGATGGCGGTGGACACCCACATCTTCCGGCTCGCCAACCGCACCGGGCTGGCCCCCGGCAAGGACGTGCTCGAGGTCGAGAAGGCGCTGCTGCGGCGCGTGCCCAAGGACTACCTGCTCGACGCCCACCACTGGCTGATCCTGCACGGCCGCTACGTGTGCACCGCGCGCAAGCCGCGCTGCGCCGAATGCGGCGTGCGCGACCTGTGCCTGTTCCGCGACAAGACCGACTGAAGCCCCGCGCGGGTGCCCGCCGGCGCGACGCGCTCGCTGCACACCCGCCACCCCGCGCCCGAGGGCGCACGAGAACCGAGGACCCGACATGTTCAACCCCAGCCGCGACCAGGTGCGCAGCTTCTTCATCGACACCTGGCGCAAGGCACGTGCCAAGGAGGTGCTGACGCCGATGGAGACCATCGCCGCCGACATCATCGCCCTCCACCCCGAGTACCACACGGTGGTCGAGGACCCGGAGGCGGTGCACCGCGACTTCCCGCCCGAGGCCGGGCAGATCAACCCCTTCCTGCACCTGTCGCTGCACCTGGCGATCGAGGAGCAGCTCTCGATCGACCAGCCGCCCGGCATCCGTGCCGCCTTCGAGGCCGCCTGCCAGCACCGCGGCAACCGCCACGACGCCATGCACGACGCCCTCGAGTGCCTCGGCGAGATGCTCTTCGACGCCCAGCGCAAGGGCACCCCGCCCGACGGCGCAGCCTACGTCGGCGCGCTGCGCAAGCGCGCCGGGCTGGCGATCTGATCGCGGCCGCCTCGCGCCCCGTCCCACCCGCCGTCCCCCCAGTCACAACTCCACGCCTCGCCCTGCGCACGGGCGAGGCGCTAGAATGAACGTCTTCGGACGAATGGATCGGACCCTGCGCGCCCGGCGCCTGCCGCATTCCCGGCCTGCGCCCGGGCATCCGCGAGCCTGAATCCCCACCGACTCCACCGACTCGCCCACCCTTCCGCCAAGAATCCCCGCCCCCCAGGAGGTCTCCATGCCCGGTCTGCTCACCAACGTCGATCCCGATGGCCTGCTCGAATACTCGGTGGTCTACACCGACCGCTCGCTCAACCACATGTCGCAAGCCTTCCAGGGCGTCATGCGCGAACTCTCCGCGACGCTGAAGAAGGTCTACCACGCCCACGCCGTCGCCATCGTCCCCGGCAGCGGCACCTTCGGCATGGAGGCGGTCGCGCGCCAGTTCGCCACCGGGAAGAAGACCCTGGTGATCCGCAACGGCTGGTTCAGCTACCGCTGGACGCAGATCTTCGAGATGGGGAACATCCCCGCCGAATCCGTGGTGCTCAAGGCCCGCCAGGTGCGCAACGAGGCGCAGGCGCCTTTCACCCCGGCGCCGATCGACGAGGTCGTCGCCGCCATCCGCGAGCACCGCCCCGACGTGGTGTTCGCGCCGCACGTCGAGACCTCGGCCGGCATGATGCTGCCCGACGACTACCTGCGCGCGGTGGCCGACGCCACCCACGCGGTCGGCGGCCTGTTCGTGCTCGACTGCATCGCCTCGGGCACGGTGTGGGTGGACATGGACGCGGTCGGCGTCGACGTGCTGGTGAGCGCGCCGCAGAAGGGCTGGAGCGCCTCGCCGTGCTGCGCGATGGTCATGATGAGCGCCGCCGCGCGCGAGCGCATCGAGGGCACCACCAGCACCAGCTTCGCCTGCGACCTCAAGAAGTGGCTGCAGATCATGGAGGCCTACGAGGGCGGCGCCCACGCCTACCACGCCACCATGCCCACCGACGGCCTGGTCACGCTGCGCGACGTGATGCGCGAGACCGAGGCCTACGGCTTCGCCAAGGTCAAGGAAGAGCAGCTCGAGCTCGGCCGCCGCGTGCGCGCCCTGCTCGAGGCGCGCGGCTTCGCCAGCGTGGCGGCCGCCGGCTTCCAGGCCCCGGGCGTGGTGGTGAGCTTCACCACCGACGACGGCATCAAGACCGGCGCCAAGTTCGCCGCCGCCGGCCTGCAGGTCGCCGCCGGCGTGCCGCTGGCCTGCGACGAGCGCCCCGACTACAAGGCCTTCCGCATCGGCCTCTTCGGCCTCGACAAGCTGCACCACATCGAGCGCAGCGTCGCCACGCTCGAGAAGGCGCTCGACCAGCTCGCCTGACCCGGCTCGATCCACCGGGGTGCGCACGCGCCCACCCCGGCCCGGTCTGCGCACCTGCGCGGGCGCATCGCCTGTCGCACGAACGCCACCCTCGCGGTGGCGTTCGTGTGTCAGGGCATCAGCGTGTCAGGGCAAACTGCGCGCGCAAGCGCTCGATGGTGTCGGGCTCCGCGCGCAGCCGGAAGACCGCCCCCTCATCCTCCGCCCGCTCCTCCAGCACCTCGCAGTTGGCGTAGAGCTCCTTGCGCAGCTGCTGCGCCGACCACGGCAGCAAGAGCTCCGCCTCGACCAGGTCCTGCTGGAAGAAAGTAACGATGGTCTGCCGCAGCCTGGCCACCTCGTCCGGCCGGCGCGCGCTCATGATGATGCAGCCGGGGTATTTTTCGCGCAGCGCGGCCTCGCATTCGGCCTGCGCCGCCGCGTCGCCGACGTGGTCGATCTTGTTGAAGACGCGGATGCGCGGCACCTCGTCGGCGCTGATTTCCTGCAGCACCGCGTCGGTGACCTCGAGTTGACGCTCGAAGCCGGGATCGCTGGCGTCGATGACGTGCAGCAGCAGGCCGGCGTCGAGGGCCTCGTCCAGCGTCGACTTGAAAGAGGCCACCAGCCCGTGCGGCAGGTTCTTGATGAAGCCGACGGTGTCGCTGACCAGCACGCGCGGCACGCTCTCGGGGTAGAGCGTGCGCACGGTGGTGTCGAGCGTGGCGAAGAGCTTGTTGGCGACCAGCACCTCGCTGCCCGTGAGCGCGCGCATCAGGGTGGACTTGCCGGCATTGGTGTAACCGACCAGCGCCACGCTGGCCGGAGCCTGGCGCCCCTGACGGCGCGCACGCTGGGTCTTGCGCTCGGCCTCCATCGCGACGATCTCCAGCTGCAGCTCGGCGATGCGGTCGCGGATCTTGCGGCGATCAAGCTCGGTGTGCGACTCGCCAGCGCCGCGACCGCCCACGCCGCTGCGCTGCCGCCCCTGCGGCCCGGCGAGCTTGGCGGCCTCGCGCAGGCGCGGCGCCATGTAGCCCAGGCGGGCGATCTCCACCTGCGCCTTGGCCGCGCGCGAACGTGCGTTGCGGTGAAAGATCTCGAGGATGACCATGGTCCGGTCCATCACCTCGCAGCCGGTCTCCAGCTCGAGATTGCGCGCCTGCGAGGGCGAGATCTCGTGGTCGACCAGCAACGCCTCGATCGTACCGGTGCGCGGCACGGTGCCGGTCGGCGCGGCCTCGAAGCCGGCTTGGGCGGCCACGAACTCGCGCACCTCCTGGCGCTTGCCGACCCCCAGATAGCCGTGGGTGTCGAAGCCGGCGCGCTTCTGGGTGAAGGTGTGCACCACGCGGTAGCCGAGGGTCTTCGCCAGCTCGCGCAGCTCGGCGAGCGAGGCTTCGAACTCGGCGTCGCTGACGTTGGGGCGTTGCACCGAGGCGACGATGGCCTTCCGGGGTTCGTCGGCGAGTTCTATCTGCATTCAGGGCGCTTCTATCGGAGGGATGGGGATGCGATGGTAACCCGCCGCGCCGCCGTTCAGCGCCCGCCGCCCGCGTCCAGGTCGGTGAGGATGGGGCAGTCCGGACGCGCGTCGCCATGGCAGTGCGCCGCGAGCATGCGCAGCGTGTCCACCATCCCCTGCAGCTCGGCGATCTTGCGCTCGAGCGCGGCGACGTGCCCGAGCGCGATGCGCTTGACGTCGGCGCTCGCCCGCCCCTGGTCGCGCCACAGCGCGAGCAGCTCGCCGATGTCCGCCACCGCGAAACCGAGGTCGCGCGCGCGGCGGATGAAGCGCAGCACATGCACGTCCTCGTCGGTGTAGAAGCGATAGCCCGAGTCCGTGCGCCGCGCCGCCGGCAACAGGCCGATCGACTCGTAGTAGCGGATCATCTTCGCCGACACGCCCGAGGCGGCGGCGGCCTTGCCGATGTTCATCATGGGCTCGCCCTTCCTCAGCCCGCCGCCGGCGCCTCGGCGCCAAACCGGCGCAGACGCAGCGCGTTGCCGAGCACGAACACGCTCGACATCGACATCGCCGCCGCGGCGAAGACCGGCGACAGCAACAGCCCGAAGGCCGGGTAGAAGACCCCCGCGGCGAGCGGGATCAGCGCGCTGTTGTAGGCGAAGGCCCAGAACAGGTTCTGGCCGATGTTGCGCATGGTGGCGCGCGACAGCGCGATCGCGCGCGGCACGCCCATCAGGTCGCCCGACATCAGCACCACGTCGGCGCTCTCGATCGCCACGTCGGTGCCGGTGCCGATCGCGATGCCGACGTCGGCCTCGGCGAGCGCGGGCGCGTCGTTGATGCCGTCGCCGACGAAGGCGACGCGGCGCCGGATGCCAACTCTCGACGGTTCCGCCGCTCCCGACGCCGCGGCGGAACTGGCCACGCTGGCAACCCCGGACATCGACTGGACTGCGGCGGTCGAAGCCCCATCGAAGCCGCCGCCTTCCGCCAGCCGCCTTAGCGCCGCCACCTTGCCGTCGGGCAGCACCTCGGCGATCACCTCGTCGATCCCGGCCTGGCGCGCGATCGCGCGTGCGGTGCCCTCGTTGTCGCCGGTGATCATCGCCACCTTCAGGCCCAGCGCGTGCAGCGCCTTCACCGCCGCAACCGAGGTCGGCTTGAGCGGGTCGGCCACCGCGAGGATGGCGGCGAGGCGGCCGTCGACCGCGGCGTAGAGCGGCGACTTGCCCTCGTCGGCGAGGCGGACCGCGGTGTCGGCGAACACGCCGGGCTCCAGCCCCAGCCGGCGCATCAGGCGGTCGGCGCCGACCTCGACGCGCTGCCCGCCCACCGTCGCGCGCACGCCGTAGCCGGCCTCGGCCGCGAAGCCCTCGGCGGCGGCGATCTCCAGCCCCTCGGCGCGCGCCGCGGCGACGATGGCCTCGGCGATCGGATGCTCGGAGGCGCGCTCGACCGCCGCCACCCGCGCCAGCACCTCGGCGCGCGCGAAGCCCTCGGCCACAATCAGGTCGGTGAGCTGCGGCTTGCCCACAGTGAGCGTGCCGGTCTTGTCCACCGCCACCACCGCCGCGTCGCGCAGCAACTGCAGCGCGTCGCCCTTGCGGAACAGCACGCCCATCTGCGCCGCGCGCCCGGTGGCGACCATGATCGAGGTCGGCGTCGCCAGCCCCATCGCGCACGGGCAGGCGACGATCAGCACCGCCACCGCGTTGACCAGCGCGAAGCTGAGCACCGGCACCTCCGCCGGCAGCCAGACCGCGCCGAACAGCAGCCAGGCCAGGAAGGCGAGCGCCGCCAGCCCCATCACCACCGGCACGAAGACCATGGTGACCTTGTCCACCCTGGCCTGGATCGGGAGCTTGGCGCCCTGCGCCGCCTCGACCATGCGGATGATCTGCGCGAGCACGGTGTCCGCCCCCACCCGCGTGGCGCGGAAGGCGAAGGCGCCGCGGGTGTTGAGCGTGCCGCCGACCACGGTCGCGCCGGCACGCTTCTCCACCGGCACCGGCTCGCCGGTGATCATCGACTCGTCGACAAACGAAGCCCCCTCGACCACCTCTCCATCCACCGCCACCTTCTCGCCCGGGCGCACCTCCACCACGTCGCCCACCGCCACCTCGGCGATCGGAATCTCCACCACCTCGACGCCTGTCGACCCACCCCGGCGCACCCGCGCGGTGCGCGGCTGGATGCGCATCAGGCGGCGGATCGCGTCGCTGGTCTTGCCGCGCGCGCGCGCCTCGAGCAGGCGCCCGATCAGGATCAGCGTGATGATCACCGCCGCGGCCTCGAAATACACATTGACCGTGCCCGCCGGCAGCAGCCCGGGCGCGAACAGCGCCACCACCGAATAGCCCCAGGCCGCCGAGGTGCCCACCGCCACCAGCGCGTTCATGTCGGGCGCGCCGCGCAGCAGGGAGGGCACGCCCTTGCGGAAGAAGCGCAGCCCCGGCCCGAACATCACCGCGCTGGTAAGCACGAACTGCAGCAGCCAGCTCTCGCGATGGCCGATCGTGGCCATCACCCAGTCGTGCATGCCCGGGATCAGGTGCGAACCCATCTCGAGCACGAACACCGGCAGCGTCAGCGCCACCGCGATCCACACCGCGCGCCGCAGCGCCGCCTCCTCGGCCGCGGCGTCGGCCTCGCGCGCGCCCTCGCTCACCTCCGCCGCCGGCTTGGCGCCGAAGCCCGCCTTCTGCACCGCCGCCACCAGGGCCGCGGTCGGCACGCCACCCGCCAGCTCGACGTGGGCGCGGCGCGAGGCCAGGTTCACATTGGCGGAAACCACCCCGGGCACGCGCTGCAGCACCTTCTCGACGCGGCCCACGCAGGCGGCGCAGCTCATGCCCTCGATGTCGAGCTCGAGCGCCTCGCGCCGCACCGCGTAGCCGGCCTTCTCGACCGCGGCGATCAGCGCCGACAGCGGCACCGTGGCCCGCGCGGCGACGGTGGCGGTCTCGGTGGCGAGGTTGACGCTGGCCGCCTGCACGCCCTCGACCTTGAGCAAGGCCTTTTCGACGTGGGCGACGCAGGAGGCGCAGTTCATGCCCGCGATGCGCAGGCTGCGGGCGGGGGCGCCCTGGGCGACGGGAGCGTTCATGGCGAGCATCCGTTCAAAAATGCGATGAATGCCTCACACTGTAAACCTTGCCAACATTGGAAGGTCAACCCGCAACGCGCATCTGCCCGTGACGCTTTGCCGTTGTGGCCCCCATGCAGGGGCGCTAACCTTGGCGCGATCCGCAAACCCCGCGCCCCGCGCGTCTCTCCAGCATCGCCACCGGCCGCCATGAACCACACCACGCTGCTGCACCACCTGATCGCCGCCTCCGCCGCGCGCGCGCCCCAAGCCCCCGCGCTGAGCTTCGGCGGCGCCACGCAAAGCTATGCCGAGCTCGACGCCGCGCTGTCCGCGTTCGCCGCCGGACTGCTCGCCCTCGGGCTCGAGCGCGGCGAACGCGTCGGCATCTACCTCGACAAGCGCCCCGAGACGGTCACCGCCTTCTTCGGCGCCAGCGCCGCGGGCGGCGTGTTCGTGCCGGTGAACCCGATCCTCAAGCCCGAGCAGGTCGGCTACATCCTGCAGGACTGCAACGTACGCGTGCTGGTGACCTCGCCCGAGCGCTTCGCCGCCCTGCGCGACACCCTTGCGCAGTGCCACGACCTGCGCCACGTCGTGCTCACCGGCAAGGTCGAGACCCTGCCCGAACTGCCCGGCGCGAGCGTGCTGCGCTGGGACGAGCTGTGCGCCGCGCCGCCCGCAGCCGGCCACCGCATCATCGACACCGACATGGCCGCCATCCTGTATACGTCCGGCAGCACCGGGCGGCCGAAGGGGGTGGTACTGTCGCATCGCAACATGGTGGCCGGCGGCAAGAGCGTCGCCCAGTACCTCGGCAACCACCCCGGCGACACCCTGCTCGCCGCCCTGCCGCTGTCCTTCGACGCCGGCTTCTCGCAGCTCAGCACCGCCTTCCACTCCGGCGCGCGCGTGGTGCTGCTCAACTACCTGATGCCGCGCGACGTGCTGAAGGCCGTGGAGAAGGAGAAGGTCACCGGCCTCACCGCGGTGCCGCCGCTGTGGATCCAGCTCTCGCAGCTGCAGTGGCCCGAAACCGTCACCGAGCACCTGCGCTACATCGCCAACACCGGCGGGCGCATGCCGCTGGAGACGCTCACCACGCTGCGCGGCATGCTGCCCAAGACCCGGCCCTTCCTGATGTACGGCCTCACCGAGGCCTTCCGCGCCACCTTCCTGCCGCCCGAGCAGGCCGACGTGCGCCCCGACTCCATCGGCAAGGCCATCCCCAACGCCGAGATCATGGTGCTGCGCGAGGACGGCAGCGAATGCGCGCCCAACGAACCGGGCGAGCTGGTGCAGCGCGGCGCGCTCGTGGCCATGGGCTACTGGAACGACCCGGAGAAGACCGCCGAGCGCTTCAAGCCCCTGCCCGCCAGGGCGCCGGGCCGCCAGAGCGGGCTGGTGCTGCCCGAGATCGCGGTGTTCTCGGGCGACACCGTGCGTCGCGACGAGGAGGGCTACCTCTACTTCATCGGCCGCCGCGACGAGATGATCAAGACCTCGGGCTACCGCGTCAGCCCCACCGAGGTGGAGGAGATCCTCTACGCCACCCGCCTGGTCGGCGAGTGCGCCGCCTTCGGCGTCGCCCACGACACCCTCGGCCAGAGCATCGTCGTCATCGCCACCGCGCCCGCCGGCGGCACGCTCGACACCGCCGCGCTGCTCGCCGAGTGCCGCGCGCGCATGCCGGCCTACATGGTGCCCGGCCGCATCGAGGTGCGCGAAGGCCCGCTGCCGCGCAACCCCAACGGCAAGATCGACCGCAAGACGCTGGCGAGCGAGATTGTGGAGTGAGCGCATCCGCCTGCGTTGCCGGTCAAGACAAGAACCGTGCGGATATCCAGGCCCTGCGGGGCTTGGCGGTTCTCCTCGTGGTCGTCTATCACGCACGGCTAGGGGCGCCAGCGTCGGGCTTCCTCGGCGTCGATATCTTCTTCGTGATCTCGGGCTTCCTGATCACGGGACTGGTCAAGGCCGGCATCGAGCAGGGCACATTCACCTTTCGCGACTTCTATTTCCGGCGCGCGAAAAGACTGCTGCCGGCGGCGTACGTAACCTTCCTGATCACGATTCTCTGCGCGCCATTCATTTTGGGCACCAGCGAGTTGCGCGACCTCACGGCGCAAGTCGCTGGCGCCCTGAGTTTCAGCGCGAACATCGTGCTTTGGCAGCAGAGCGGTTACTTCGAGGGCGCGGCGGAACTCAAGCCCCTCCTGCACGTCTGGTCGCTCTCACTGGAGGAACAGTATTACTTCCTGCTGCCGGCAACGCTCGTCCTGATCCCGCGACACCTTTGGCTGCGGGCAACCATCCTGATCGCAATCGCCAGCCTCGGCCTGTGCTTGGCGCTGATCCAGTGGAAGCCCATCGCGACCTTCTACCTGCTGCCGACCCGGGCGTGGGAACTCGCCATCGGCTCCCTCGGCGCCTTCCTGATCGCACAACCGCAGGTGCGGACTGTCGCCGGGCGCCTGTTCTGGCCAAGCCTCGTGCTCCTGATCTCGCTGCCCTTCGTCGCGGTCGGCGGCAGACATCCTGGACTCCCCGCTCTACTGATCTGCATCGCTACCGTTGTCGTCATCCTCGATGGTCGATTGGCGCGCAACACGTCGAAGCCGTTACGGAGTCTCGCTCGTATCGGAGACCTCTCCTACTCGCTCTATCTCGTTCATTGGCCAATCTTCGCCTTCATGAACAACGCATGGGTCGGCGAAACGGCGGGAGAACTTCCCCTGGAACTGGGACTGGCAGCAATGGCAGCCTCCTTTCCAATCGCGTGGCTGCTGCACAGACTCGTCGAGGAGCCCATGCGAAGGGCCAGGATCGCCTTCTCATGGTCGCACTTGCGCCAGGTCGCGATCGTTTCGCTCGCGCTGGCGATCCTTCCGTTGGGGCTTGTGCGGGCCTTCGCCTCCGAGGTACCTTCCGGCACCTTCCGTGAGACGCAGTTCGGGCTCGCCCCCGGTTGCGAGCTAAGCCACTTCCAGGTGCGCCCGGCATGCATGACCTCGACAGATCCCGAGGTCCTGGTATGGGGAGACTCGTTCGCGATGCATGTCATCGCCGCCCTGCGCTCGGGAGCGCAAGCCAGTCTGCTGCAGGTGACGAGAAGCGCATGCGGCCCGCTTGCGGGCATCGCCCCTGTGGAGCGGAACTCGCGCAAAGGCTACGATGCTGCATGGGCACGTACCTGTATCGACTTCAACGATGCGGTCCTCGAGTACCTGAAGACCGCCTCGACGATCCGGACGGTGGTTCTGTCCAGCCCATTCCGGGGCTATCTGGACGGGGAGCTTTTCGACGTGTTGGTCAAGTCCGACTCCCTTTACGTACAAACGCACCCGGACCCGGACCTCGCGCTGAAGCATCTTGCAGGAACGATCGCGCAGATTCGGACGCTCGGGCTCAAGGTCATCATCATTGCCCCGCCGCCATCGTCCGGTTTCAACGTCGGCGCTTGCCTGGAACGTCTGCAGGAGGAGAAGCTGATTCTCGGCGCTCCACAAGACTGCATCATTGACGAGAAGGATTACCGGGAGAGGCGATCACGGGTCCTCGCCTTCCTGAATCGCATCGAAAACGAAGGGAATGTGAGCGTGATCCGATTCGACGCTTTGCTTTGCGACGGCACGAAGTGCCGGACGACGCTGGAAGGAACCCCTCTGTATCGGGACAGCGCCCATCTATCCGATCCAGGCTCCGCACTGCTGGGGACACGGCTGGCGCTGTTCGATCAAGTCGAACGTCTCGCGCGCTGAATGAGGCAAGCAAAATGTTGATCGACCGACGGGACCGTTTGCGCAAACATGCAGCGCGACTCGGCCTGATGCTCACCGCACTCCTGGCGCAACCGGCTGGTGCGGATGTTCTGCGGGTCGGCTCGGGACAGGAGTACGCCCGCATCGCCGACGCAGCGAAAGCGGCACGCGACGGCGACATCGTCGAGATCCTCCCCGGCGAATACCGCGGCGACGTCGCCACCTGGCGCCAGAAGCAACTCACGATCCGCGGTGTCGGCGACCGCCCGGTGCTGATTGCCGACGGCAGGATCGAGCAGGGCAAGGCGATCTGGGTGATCGCCGACGGCAACTTCCTCATCGACAACATCGAGTTCCGCGGCGCCCGGGCCGCAGATTACAACGGCGCGGGGATCCGCTTCGAGCGTGGCCGGCTCGAGGTTCGCAACAGCGTCTTCATCGACAACCAGGCCGGCATCCTCACCGCAAATTTCGCCGAGTCCGAGCTCTTCGTGCGCGACAGCCTCTTCGCGCAAGCTCCGAAGCAAGAGGAGTCGCTGCCCCACCTGCTCTACGTCGGCCGCATCGCCCGCTTCGAGATCAGCGGCAGCCGCTTCCATCAGGGCTACCGCGGCCACCTGCTCAAGTCGCGCGCAAGCTACAACGACATCCGCTACAACCTGCTCTATGACGGGCCGCAAGGCGAAGCCTCGTACGAGCTCGAGCTGCCCAACGGCGGGCTCGCCTTCGTCGTGGGCAACATCGTCGGCCAATCCGCCGCCACGCAGAACCCGGTGATGGTCGCCTATGGTGCCGAGGGCAACGCCTGGCCCGAGAGCGCGCTCTACCTCGCCCACAACACCCTGCTCAGCGATCGCCACACCGGCACCCTGTTCCTGCGCACCTGGCCCGACCGCCTTCCCGAGGGCACCGGGATCGTCGGCATCAACAACCTCAGCGTCGGCCTGGGCAGCCTGACGCTGGCCAACACCGGGGAATTCCGCGGCAACCTGCCCCTCCCGCCGGGAGGGCTGGAGGACCCCGAGACCCTCGACTTCCGCCCGCTCGGCGCCAGCCTGCTGCGCCGATTCACCTCGCCCGCGGGCAGCGCGCGCGGTGTTTCTTTGCAGCCCGAGGGCGAGTTCGCGCTGCCGATCGGCACCCGACCGATCACCCCGCCCGACAGCTGGCTGCCCGGCGCCGTGCAGCTAGGCTACTGAACGGCAACCTCGCCGCAGACGACATCGTGGGAGCGAGCTTGCCCGCGAATGCGGCGATCGGGCACGGAGTTTTCGCGGGCGAGCCCGCTCCCACGGACGCACTCCTGCGGGAGTCGCCAGCGGCGGGACATGATCACGCCCGGAGACTCGGCACTGCGCCACAGTTCACTGACATTCCACGCAGCATGGGGCATCATCCGGGCGGTTCAATGCAATGCGGCGCCGGAAGGCAGCCGATGGAGAGACTCGTGCGCGAACGTTTTTGTGGTGTTCTCGGCTCGTCGGAGGCCGCCGCCTCCCTGCCCGGACAGATGGCCCGTCTGCAGTTTCCTGCCGGAGCGCTGGCGTATCGGCCCGAGGTGAGCTCCTTCCAGGAGGGCGGACGCGTCAGCATCGTCCTTGGGCGCCCGCGCTTTCACGACGCGGCGCTGCAGCAGATCAACACCGCCCAGGGCGCGGCAGCTGCCTGGGCACAGGCCTTCGCGCGTTTCGGCGACGACGCGGTGCACCAGGCTGCCGGGCGCTTCTGCGTGGTGATGGTGGCCGACGACGGGCGCGAGGCGCTGCTCGCCACCGACCGCTTCGGCACCTGGCCGATCTGCTATGCCGCGCGCGACGGCCGGCTGCACTTCTCCGACCGCGCCGACACCGTCCCCGGCGTCGAGCGCAGGGTCGCCCCGCAGGCGGTGTTCGAGTACCTCTTCTTCCACATGATCCCGGCGCCGACGACCATCTTCGAGGGCATCGTGCGCCTGCCCCACGGCCACCTGCTGAAGTGGCGCGACGGCCAGGCCGAATGCCGGCGCTGGTGGAACCCGCAGTTCGACGAGCACGGCTCGCCCGATCTCGAGCCGTCCAAGGCGCGCTTCCTGCAGATCGTCGAGGACGGCGTGCGCCGCGAGGCCGAGGGCGCCAGCGTGGGCTGCTTCCTCTCCGGCGGCACCGACAGCTCGACCGTCACCGGCATGCTGTGCAAGGTGCTCGGCCAGCCGGCGCGCGCCTTCTCCATCGGCTTCGACGCCAGCGGCTATGACGAGATGGAGTACGCCCGCCTCGCCGCCAAGCGCTTCGGCGCCGATCATCGCGAGTACTACGTCACCCCCGCCGACCTGGTCGACGGCATCCCCAAGGTCGCCACCCATTACGACCAGCCCTTCGGCAACTCCTCGGCGCTGCCGGGCTGGATCTGCGCCACGCGCGCACGCGAGGACGGCGTCGAGCGCATTCTCGCCGGCGACGGCGGCGACGAGCTCTTCGGCGGCAACAGCCGCTACGCCAAGCAGCGCGTGTTCGGCTGGTACGACAGCGTGCCCGGCGCGCTGCGCCGCGGCCTGCTCGAGCCCGCGCTGGCACTGCCCGGCATGGACCGCCTCCCGGTCACGCGCAAGGGACAGAGCTACGTCGAGCAGGCGCGCGTGCCCATGCCCGACCGCATCCACATGTACAACATGCTGGTGCGCCTTGGCATGGACTCGGTGTTCGAGCCCGGCTTCCTCGCCCGCGTCGACACCGGCCGCCCAAACGTCGAGCAGCGCGAGGTGTGGCACGCGACCAACGCGCGCTCGCACATCAACCTGATGCTCAACTACGACTGGAAATACACCCTCGCCGACAACGACCTGCCCAAGGTCATCGGCACCACCGGCCTCGCCGGTGTCGAGGTGGCCTTCCCGCTGCTGTCGGACGAGCTCACCGACTTCTCCACCACGCTGCCACCGGAGTGGAAGCTCAAGCGCCTGACCCTGCGCTGGTTCTTCAAGGAGGCGCTGCGCGGCTTCCTGCCCGACGAGATCATCGCCAAGAAAAAGCACGGCTTCGGCCTGCCCTTCGGCGTGTGGGCCTGCCAGCACGCCGGCCTCAAGGCGCTCGCCGCCGACGCGCTCGGCAGCTTCCGCCAGCGCGGCATCGTGCGCCCGGGCTTCATCGACGAGCTGCTCTCGGTCCACCTCCCCGCGCACCCCGGCTACTACGGCGAGATGTTGTGGATCCTGATGATGATGGAGTTCTGGATGCGCGCGCACTGTGATGGAATCAGCATCGACTGATCCATCCTTGTGCCGCCCCAGGCTCGCCCAAGACGGTGACCTGCGCCCAGCGCCGGCCGGCGGGATGCCGCACACGCCGGCAAGTGGCCTGAACTCGTCTCGTCCCTTCCGCTTCGATCACGAACACCCGAATCCACCATGACCGAACCCCGCCAAGCCCCCACCCACACCCCGATGTCGCAGTTCCGCAGCGCAGGCGGCGAGCTGCTGGTCAACGCCCAGCCGATCAGCCGCATCGCGGCGCGGGTCGGCCACACCCCCTTCTACGCCTACGACCGTAGCCTGCTCGATGCGCGCGTAGCACAGCTGCGCGCGGCCCTGCCCGCCGCGGTCAAGCTGCACTACGCGATGAAGGCCAACCCCATGCCGGCGCTGGTGTGCCACATGGCGCGCCTGGTCGACGGCATCGACGTGGCCTCGGCGGGCGAGCTGCTGGTCGCGCTCAACGCCGGCGCCGATCCGCAGGAGATCAGCTTCGCCGGCCCCGGCAAGACCGAGGCCGAGCTGCACCAGGCGGTGGCCGCCGGCATCCTGGTCAACGTCGAATCCTTCCGCGAGGTGCCGATCCTGGCCGCGGCACAGCAGGCGCTCGGGCTGCCGGCGCGGGTGGCGGTACGCGTCAATCCCGACTTTGAGCTCAAGTCCTCGGGCATGAAGATGGGCGGCGGGCCCAAGCAGTTCGGCGTCGATGCCGAGCAGGTGCCCGAGCTGCTCGCGGAGATCGGCCGCGCCGGGCTGGCCTTCGAGGGCTTCCACCTCTTCGCCGGCTCGCAGAACCTCAAGCCCGAATCCATCGTCGAGGCCCAGCAGAAGAGCTTCGCGCTCGCCTGCCGCCTGGCGGAACACGCGCCCTCGCCGGTCCGCTTCCTCAACCTCGGCGGCGGCTTCGGCATCCCCTACTTCCCCGGCGAACAGCCGCTCGACCTCGCGCCCATCGGCGCCAACCTCGCCGACATCGTCGAACAAGCGAAGACCGCGCTGCCGCAGGCCGAGATCGTCATCGAGCTCGGGCGCTACTTCGTCGGCGAAGCCGGCCTCTACATCGCCCGCGTGCTCGACAAGAAGGTCTCGCGCGGCCTCACCTACCTGGTCACCGACGGCGGCCTGCACCACCACCTGTCCGCTTCCGGCAACTTCGGCCAGGTCATCCGCAAGAACTACCCCGCCGCGATCGCCAACCGCATGGATGCCGCCACGACGGAGGCCGTCTCGGTCGTCGGCCCGCTATGCACCCCGCTCGACCTGCTCGCCGACCGCATGAGCCTGCCCGCCGCCGAGCCCGGCGACCTGGTGGCGATCTACCAGTCCGGCGCCTACGGCGCGACGGCGAGTCCGCAGCGCTTTCTGGGGCATCCGGGGGTGGTGGAGGTGCTGGTGTGAGCGCCACCGAGCGTTCATCATCGCAAGACATGCTTCATGATCTCGCCGACGACAAATCCCGCACCAAAATTCGAAAGATGGTCGTCGTCGTAATATAGCGGCAAGCCAGAAACGTTTCCTACACAACGCTCTCTGACGTACGTATCGCAAAAAAATTCGGCCGGTCTCACCCTCACCAAACCTTCATGCTCACCGATCTCGTCGAGAATTCGGTAGGTTCTCTTGTTCCGTTCTCGGAAAACATCCAGCGACACCGATGCGTCATGATCGTTCAAGACGCCACGGTATTGCACCGCACGGACCAACTGCAGCGGAACGCTCCAACCCATCTCGGGCGCCGGATAGACAAGCACGACCCGATGCCCTGCCGCGATCATTTCCATTACCGAACTCTTGATGCTTTCACCCAGTGTCTCCACGTATCCGGTTGCGAGATAGCCCGGAACAATCCAGGGATCGTCCTCTCCAAGCTCAACTCCACCTTCGCCGTTATCGAACCTCGATCGCTCGACCCTTAATGTCCACCGAGCAAAAACGACTATTGTTCTCGGCAATCCCCCTCTCTCGAGCCGATCGAAAAAATCACGCCGCAAGTCCGAACAAACCCTTGAATTCGCGTCATTCTTTGCATCCGAGCCGTGTCGGATCGGAGAGCAGGCGATGTAGGTGAAATCGTATCCCGAAACCCCGCTTCTTCTCGCGTGTAGATCCATCTGGTTAGCGAGTGTCGCGGCGTGGCTATCCCCAAACAGGGCAAAAGTAAGGGGCTTCGAATCGTCTCCCAGCACACAAGCGCCCTCGAGGGATCCGCTTTCCCGCAATTTTTCCCAGCATTCCTTGCTCCTCCCTGTCTCCCGGGCCGTCTTCTGTATCAACAACGCGGCATCGTCCGGGTTTCGACCGAAATAGCCATCTGTAACGTGGCCAATCACGCCGACAAGGCCAAAAAAAGCCAACCCGGCCGAGGCGCCTCCAAATATCAGACTTCGACTCGTTTTTGCCTTGTTTCGAAAAGGCGTCTCGACGAATCGCCATGTAAGATAGGCAAGAAACAACGACGTCAAGGCCATTGCAAAAAAAAGTGATCCGCTCGGCTCGGTGAGACTCCTGTGCCGCAAAAAAGCAAACAGAGGTTGATGCCACAAATAGGCGCTATAGCTGATCAGCCCAATACCTACAGCGACCTCCGACCCCAACCAACGTCCAACGGCGGTGGCGGGCGATGAGCAAAGAATGACGAGCGCAGTGCCTGCCGTTGGTACAAGCGCACTGAGACCTGGAAAAGGGGTGGCTTCGTCAAACGTGAAAACGCTGTAAACGAGCAACAGAAAACCGAGCAAGCCGCCAGCTTCCGCAACATCTCGCCGCGGGGCGACACCAGCCTTCGAGCTGAGGTAAAAAGCGACAAAGGCCCCAACCAACAGCTCCCAACCGCGAGTGGGTAGAAGATAAAACGCCAGAGCGGGATCGGATCGCACGCCCCACTCTGCCAAAACCAGGCTGCCAAGGGTAAGAAGCCCCATGATCAATAAAATCGGACCTTTCCCGATTCTCCATGCAAGCATCAGGAAAACAGGAAAGAAGAGATAATATTGCTCTTCGACAGCCAAACTCCATGTGTGCAGAAGAGGCTTGAGCTCGGCAGCGACATCAAAGTAGCCGCTTTCTTTCCAGAATAGCAAATTCGATGAAAAAGCAACTACCGCAACGAGGCTTTGCGAAAAGTCCTTCATATCTCCCGGCAACAACCAGCGCCAGGCAAACGGAAGGCAGACAAGCATCACGAAAAACAACGCGGGAAGAATCCGCCTCGCACGCCTCTCGTAAAACCCGACGATGGAGAACCGACCATGCTCGAGATCGGAAAGAATGATCTTCGTGATCAGATAGCCACTGATCACGAAGAAGACATCGACACCAACAAACCCACCGCTAAAAGACTCATAACCGGCATGAAAAAATATTACAGGAAGCACAGCAAGGGCTCTCAGCCCGTCAATCTCTCGCCTGTATTCCATTTATTCTTCGAGCTCTTTGCCGCGTTAGTTTTCAAACAATCGAAAATATTCAGGATCAAAATCGGCCGAGGCAGAATTTGAAGAAAAATTCACGTGCATCACAAATAACATCGAGCAGTCTCATCCAGATCGCGCCCCCTCCGCCGTGCGCCCTTGAGTCCATCGAGCATTGAGCCATCTTCGGCAGGGGTCTTCAAGGAAGTAATACGACGCGAGCGCCACGCCCATCGCCACCACGAACGCCCCCGCTGAACCGCCGATGAACTCGGCTCGCAGCACGAAAAAAGGCTGTTGCCAGACGTAGATAGAAAAAGACCAGATGCCAAAAGATGTCATCAATCGCGAAGATAGCAGTGCTCGCACCGCGACGTGGGCGTCCACGAGGTGATTGACGGCAAAGGCGAGCAGATACGGGGACAGCAGCCGGGGCGCCCACCATGGCGCGATATCCGAATATAGGCAGGCTGCGGCGAACGTCGAAAGGAGTGGCAACCAAGACGAGACCGTCCAGCGATAGTGCTCCCGTACCAGTCGGTATCCCGCCGCAATGAACAAGTGCGAGGCGGCGACCTCCGTGCCAAGGTCGCCAGAGTGCGGGGCCAAGGGGCCGAGCCGGACATAAGCCAATCCGATCAGGATGCAGAGCGTGCCGCTCGAGAGCAACACCCACCCTTCCCTGCCCCGAGCCCAAGGCAACAGCGTCACCAGGCTCATCAGCAAATAGGCATGCTCCTCTACATTCAACGACCAGAGATGGCCAATCGGAACATTGCCTTGCCAGATACCGATTTCCAGCGGAAGGTAAGTGCGGAGGAACGCTAGCGTCGCAAAAAACTCTGCTGATGAGAAGTCGGCTCCAGAAATCTCGGCAACGCTATAGATCGAAACGACAAAAAATAAAAAAACCGGGAATACCCGGCTTATTCGACGCTTGTAGAAAATGCTTAACGGCTGCTGCTTGATGAAAAGCAGGCCACTCATCAGGAACCCGGAAAGGCAGAAGAAGACATCGACGCCGAGGCGCCCGGTGTTCAGCGGCAAAATGCTCAGGAAGTGCCCCTCCAGAACCAAGAGGATGGCGAGGCCACGCCACCCGTCGAGGTAGCGCATCCTGCTTGATTCAGGATCCCCGACGCCGCCGATTGGAGCCATTTTCAAGCCTCGACCCGGCGTGATGAACCGTGAAGGCTATCGACTACCTCCACCGCCCTGCCTCCTGCAATTGACGCCGGAGTCCGGGAAAGGAGACACCAGCCTGGTACGCCTTGCGGGCATGAATCAATGCAGCGTCCCAATCCTTGAGCTTGACGAGAAGGAGGCCGAAGTTGTAGTGGAACATCGGTTCATCGTAGCCCTCCGAGAGCGCCACATCGAACTGCTTCCTCGCTTCGGCGTAACTTCCCTTCTTGTATAAATAGACTCCGTAGATCTCACGCGCCCTGGCATCCTTGGGGCGGAACTTGATCGCTCGATCGAGGAAGCATTCCGGGCTCCGGGTCATCCCCCCTCTCAGTCCCTGATCTCGACTCAGCGCAACGTTCATCATTGCAATCAAGGCGCGGGGGTGATTCGGGAAAGAATTCAACGTATAGCTCAGGTCCTGTCCGACCGAGCCGGTCGAGCCCCTCCTCAAGCTCTCTACCGAGGGCGTGAAGTGATGGGTTTCCACGACAGACAAATACTGCCGCTGCGCCTGCACATCGTAGTAATCATACGGCCCGACCCCCGGATCCTCAGGGCCGTTCTTGAACGGCGAACCCGGACAGTACAGTTCCGCTGCAGCGGGCGTCACGTACAGAAGGCAGACGCACAGTAGGGAAAAGAAAACGCTACGCCCTTGCATAATCAACTCTCCAAATCCACCGCAAACGACCAGACCGCGATGCGGCGAGGTCAGGCCAATGACCGACGCGACTTCGCGGCCGCGATCAGTATCTTTGCCATCCTATCCGCCGCAACGTGCCAGGGGAAATCCACTGCCCTCATCCGAGCTGCGTCCCCGAGCTGGCGTCGAAACTCCCTGTCCCGAAGGACTCGGTCGATCGCAGCCCCGGCTGCTGTTGCATCCAGCGGATCCACGAGCAGTCCCGCATCCCCGACGACCTCCGGGATGGAGGAAGTGGACGAGGCCACGACCGGGACGCCGAAGCTCATGGCTTCAAGCAAAGGAAGACCGAAGCCCTCGTAGAGCGACAGGTAGCACAAGCACGCCGCATGTTCGAACCAGGCAGGAAGCTCCGAATCGGAGACGAACCCTGGAACCACGAGCCGCCCAGCCAGCCCCATGGTCTCTGCCTGCGCGGTGAGTTCATGCGACAGGTCTGCGCGGCCCATGCCGAGTACGACCAGCTTCAAATCAGGATAGCGCTCGGCGATGGTAGCGAAAGCGCGCAAAGTCCCGGACACATTTTTGCGCGGCGCCCCACCCCCAAGGGCTAGCACATATTCCGCGTCCAGCGGCCGAACGCTTCCCGGTGGAACGATATCGCACCCCCAGTGAATGACCTCCACCGGCGCGCCACCTCCGGGAAACGCAGCCTCGAGATCGGAGCGGGTATTCGCGGATACGGTTACTACCGCTGACGCCACCCGCATTCCGTTGGCCAGCCGTCGCCGGAAGAACGCCTTTTCGCCAAGGGACTGCCCATCATCGCCTCTTAGGGGGATGAGATCATGGACCGTCATCACGACAGGCACGGCCGAAAACATCGGCGCGCCGCTGCTGGCGCAATGCAGCACATCGCAGCCAGCACGCCAGGCGTGCCACGGCAAGCCGAGATTTTCCCAAGTGTTCCAGCGGTATCCCGGCAGATCGAAAAAAGACACCGTGGCGCGCGGAATCCCTTGCCACAAATCACTTACAGCCGAGGCGCCCTGCCCAAAAAGCAGGAATGAAAAGTCGGGGCGTAGCCTTGCCATTTCGGCATACAACCGAAACAGCGAACGTCCCTCGCCACGCGGTTGCGCGCAAAGGAGGCTGGTCGCATCGACGCCGACAAGCATCAGACCTTCCCCGTCAAACGACCGCCGGCCTGCCCTGCATTCGCCGCCTGCATCAACAAGCCTTCAAAGCTGGCTGCACGGCCCGCCCACGAGTACTCCGCAGCGACGGTCTGCCGGCCCTCGTCCCCGAGCAGTTGCCGTTTCAACGGATTGGCGAGCAGGTCGAGCACGGCGTCTGCCATTTCCCGGGCAGCATTCGCCACGATCACGTTGCGACCTTGCAGTACCTTCAGGCCACCGACGCTGACGGTTGTCGCCACCACGGCCTTCCCCATCGCCCACGCCTGCAGCAGCTTGTTCTTGATTCCTGCACCCGACAGCAGCGGACACACGAAGACCTCCGCCTCCTGGACATACGGACGCACATCGGGCACCGACCCCGTCACCTGCACGCGATCGCTGCGCAGGGCCAGGATCTCGGCCGACGGATCACGGCCGACCAGGGTCACGGTGGCGTCGGGGCGCTGCGCCCACACCAGGGGCATGACCTCCGTGACCAGATGGATCGCGGCGAGCTGATTGGGCCCGAACGCCATGCTGCCTTCGAACACCAAACGCCCGGGAATCTGCGGCCGATCGGATGGCGCAAAGTAATCGAGATCCACGCCGTTCTGCACCACGCTCACCGGCACGGTCGGCGAAACCCGCCGAAAGCTCTCCGCATCCTCCTCGGACACGACCACGCAAACTGCTGCACGGCGCATCACGTAGCGCTCGAATCGGTAGTAGAGGCTCAGGTACTTGAGCTGCCGCAGGCGCGCGGAAAATCCCTTCGTCGCAAGCAAGGCCCGGCGGCTCGTGAGCACCATGTCGTCGACCAGGTCGGCGACGACCGGAACGTGGTCCCAGCCTGAAGGGAGTTGCTGGAAGATCGATGCACCCGCGTCCCAGACGAGGTCGTATTCGTCCGCGCGCAGCTCACACTCGAGCAAGTCGCAGAGTTCAACGCTGGGCGGGTAAAAATCCCGCACGGCCCACCCGGTGAACGGTGCCAGCCATCCCGGTGCGGCCTTCGCCCGCGGACGGGGAACGGTCCACACCCGTCTGAAAAACTCCTCATGCTCCGGAGACCGCTCGCCATCGTGATAGGCGATCAGGTCGAGATCATGGCGCACACCGATCCAGCGTGCCAGGTGCAATACGCGTAGCAGCAGGCCGTCCTGATAGGAGTCGGGATAGCGATCGCACAAGACGAGAACTCTCAACGCAAGGTCTCCTCGAGATCCGCCAGCCAGGACAGCATCGCATCCTCGACAGCACGCTTTTGCGCACGGCTGGAAAAAGTATGGTCGGCCTGCGGAAAGTCGAGCACGGTTGTACGAGGATCCGCAGACCAGGCGAGCAGCAGCGGGGTCTGCCGGAGGTGATCGCGAAACTCGGCGGCAACCAGGTCACGACCGCTCAGCATGACAAGGGAGCGCCCTTGGAATGCCGCAAGCGCAACGGACATCCGCTCACGAAAATCAGCAGGAGCAGCCGCGGAGAGGGCGGTTTGCTCCAGGGGTGACGTACGAGACTTCATCATCCGCCAGGCCTTGGCGGCGAAATCGGCTATCGCCGGGCCCACCGCCACACCTCCACGAACGAGCTTGCGCCAGAAGGCGGGGTCTCGAAACCGACGCGCGTAGTAGTGCGTAACCTCGGCCCGCTCCTGCGACGCAAGCGTGCGCACCCAAGGGTTCAGCAGCGCGACTCCAGCTATCCGGCTGTCCTGAGGCAGGTACATGGCAGCGGCGCTCGCGCCATCGCACAGTCCCCACAAGACAAGATGACGCACCGACGGCGCGGCGCGCATGAAGGCCTCGGTCGCTGCCGCGATGTCCGGTCCGGTGTGCTCGAAATCGACCACCTCGCCGCCTGCGTCGCCCATCCCTCGATAGTCGAAACGCATCACAGGCACGCCAGCCGCGGCGAGCCTGCGAGATAGCTGGAGGAACTGCCGGTGGCTGCCTACGCGGTATTGCGGACCTCCAACGATCACCAGCACCCCGACCGAGCCGGTCGGTTCGTGTGGTAGCGCCAGGACACCGACCAACTCGGTCTCGCCGCAGGGGAAAACGCAGGCAAGCTCGGCAAAGCTCATCGCCCCAGAACCTCGAGCACATGACAGGACCGCTCGATCAGCTCGGGCGCGAGCTCGATCTCCTGCGTCTGCCAGAACGCCGGCCCCGTGACCTTCTCGAGCGACACGGTCGCGCCCTGCGCTTCGAGCCGCGCCCGCAGCGCGGCAAGTGCCGGCGGGGGCGCAGTGCGTCCGCTTCCATCGACCTCCAGCATCGCTACCGCGTACCCACCGGATGCCGGGAGCTCGAAGCTGGACGCCTCCATGCCGTTGGCCAGTTCGGGCGACAGTTCGTAACCCGCAACCTCGACCACCTCGCCCGCATGCAGGGCAACGCGTGCGCGCGCAAGCGCGGTCTTCGCATCGGCGTCCGAGAGCATCTCGCTCGCAGCCTTGAGGCGCAGGAACTGCGACAGGTGCTGGCGGCCATTGGTCACCGGCTGCCACAGCAGCAACGGGAGACGCGCGCCGGCAAGCTTCAGCCAATCGGCAGCAAGCAGGCTGCCGGCACGATGTGTCCACAACACCACCGGGCCGCTGCCGCGCGCACTCAGGAAAGCATGTCCCAGACCGACATCCTCGACCCATTGCGACCAGCTCGCATCGACCAACTCGCCAGCGCTGTCACCACAGCCCAGGAGGTCGAGTTGCAGGACGGTCCAGCCGCGGGCCGCAAACGCCTGCGCTGCCAGCGCGACCATGCGCCGAGACTTGTTCTGCTCCTCGGCGAAGGCAGGCACATGGAGGATGGTGCCCCGGACCGGCCCCTGCGCCCTTGTCAACAGACAGAAACGCCCGCCCAGGGGGGCTTCGAGAAAAAAGGCCTCCCGGGCAGGCAGCGCCATGTCAGCCCAGCTTGGCTTCCACGAACTCGACCACGGTGCCGACCGAGGCGAAGGCGGCACCATCGATCTCGTCGTCTTCGATGACGAAACCGAAACGCTCCTCGATCATGTTGATCAGGCCGACGACCGCCATCGAATCGAGTTCCGGCAGAGCACCGAGCAACGGGGTATCGAGCTCGAAGTCGTTCGCCCGCCCCCCGAGGCTGAGAACCTCGTCGATGATCGCGAGCACTTCCTTCCTGATGTCCAAATCCATCTCCTGCGGCATTTTGTTGGGTCGAAACGAGGAGGATTCTACGATGCCCCCACGGATTCGGCCGGTATTATATGGCGCGTTGCCCTTCGAACTGCTGCGCATGAGACTTGGCCTGCCGATACGGACAGGAAAGACGAAGCGCGACTGCCCCCGGATCGCCATGCCTCTACAACGCCTGAAGCGGACCTTCGCCGAGCTCGGAGCGTTCGAAGCCAGTCTCTACCTCTTCGCAAACCTGCTCGCCCGGATCAGCCGGGGGCGCTGTCGCCTCATCCGCTACTACATCGTCGCACAGCCCGTCGCCAGCGCTCCCGCGCACGCACTTCGCCCCTCCCCGAGCAATCCCGTCCGCATGATCGGCCGTGAGGACGCGGCCGTCGCGCAGTTCCCTCGGCCCAAGACCGTCTTGGCGAGACGTTTCGACGACGGTGGGCTTTGCTTCGTCGCCGAGAGCAAGGGCCGCTTTGCCGGCTTCCTATGGATCTCGCACCGCCAATACGAGGAGGACGAGGTGCGCTGCCGGTTCGATCTCCACCCCCCGGAGCGCTGCGTGTGGGACTACGACGTCTATGTCGAGCCGGATTTTCGTGTCGGCCGCACGTTCGCGCGCCTGTGGGACGCCGCCAACGCCTACCTCACGGCCCAGGGCGTACGCTGGAGCCTGTCGCGGATCTCCGCATTCAACCCCGTGTCACTCGCCGCGCACCAGCGCCTGGGCATCCGCAAGCTCGCGAGCGCGACCTTCATCGTGACCGGAAGGGTCCAGCTCTCGTTGTTCACCACGCCACCCTTCGTGCACCTGGGCTGGAACGACGATATGCGCCCGCAACTTCCGGTAAGGGCCCCCTCGGATGACTGACATCGCTTCCCCTGCCACATTGCTTTCCACGCTACCAGACCTTCCCCGGCCATGATCCGATTTGCCGACAAGCGCATCCTGCTGGAGTGCCTCCGCCCCGACCTCGCCGGACTGGGCAGCAAAGTCGCGATCGGTGCTGCGTGGACCTTCACCAACGTCGGCTTGCGCATCGTCCTTACGATCGCATCGACGGCGATCCTTGCACGCCTGCTCACGCCGGAAGATTTCGGCCTCATCGCGATGTCGGCACTCGTCACCGAATTCGCCGCCCTACTCGGGAACATCGGCATCGGTGGCATCCTGATCCAGCGCAAAGCCTTGCGTCGGCTGGACATGGACACCGCGTTCTGGATCACGATGGCGATCGACACGGCGCTGTGCCTGCTGGTGCTGGTCGCCTCGTTCATCGCTGCTGCGATCTTCGAGACGCCGCAGGTGCAGACCATCATCGCAGTGTCGAGCCTCTCCTTCATCCTTGCCGGGCTCTCGACCGTTCATCTGGCATTGCTTAGCCGGACGATGCGATTCAGGGAA
Source organism: Thauera phenylacetica B4P (assembly GCF_000310225.1). Taxonomy (GTDB): domain Bacteria; phylum Pseudomonadota; class Gammaproteobacteria; order Burkholderiales; family Rhodocyclaceae; genus Thauera; species Thauera phenylacetica. The sequence continues at coordinate 37,775 of NZ_AMXF01000003.1, read as the reverse complement.
GACTTCGTGGTGCAGGCCGGTTCCCTGATCGTTCGCCTGACCGCCAGCATCGTCCTCGCCGTGTCCGGTTTCGGAGTGTGGAGCCTCGTCTTCGCCGCGCTGATCGGTCAGGCCACGACGCTCCTCCTGGCCTGCGCAATCGTGCCCTTCGTGCCGCGCCTGCGCTTCAACCGCAGGCTTCTCTCAGCGTATGCCCGCACATCCGGAAGCTATCTCGGTGGGGGTATCGTCAATTACTTGATGTCGAATCTCGACTACATGATCGTCGGTCGCCGCTTTGGCCCGGAAGCGCTCGGCTACTATCAGACGGCGTTCTCCCTTCCCGAAGAACTGCGCAACCGCCTGTCAGCGCCTCTGCAACGCGTGCTGTTCCCTGCATATTCTAGGCTGCAGGACGATCTGTCGGCCATGCAGTACGGCGTGCTGAAAAGCCTGCGACTGCTTTCGGCCATTACCATTCCTCTGGGCGTCGGTCTGGCCGCAGTTTCCGACGGCCTCGTGCAAGTCCTTTACGGAAACCAGTGGCTGCCGGTGATCCCGCTGCTCGAGATTCTTGCGATCGGCGGTGCCGCACGGTCGATCTTCAGTCTGACCGCAAACATCTTTTATGCGACGGACAATCCACACCTTGCATTCAAGATCTCGCTTGCCATGCTCCCTGTAACCATCGTCGCGCTGGTCACGGGATCTCAATGGGGCCTGACCGGAGTCGCATGGGCGATGCTGGCTGTACAGTTCCTGTCGGCCATATCGGCGCACCTGGCATTACGCCTGGTCGAATTGAGCCTGCTCGACTTCCTCAAGCAGCTTTTCCCTGCCACGACCGCCAGCGCTCTGATGTTCGCCGCGTTGCGCGCCCTTCCCGACGAGCTTCTATCCGCGCCACCACTCGTGTCCCTGCTCCTGGAAGTAATGATCGGCGCCACGTTGTATGCGCTCGCCCTGGCCTTCATCGCGCCGCCGCTATTCAGGGAGTTTCGTGAGATCGCCCGCCGGATTGTCGGACGCCGATCACCCCCCGAGGGCCCGGGATCGCCCCTCCGATAAATGATGACCTGCCACGCCCGAAGCACACCTACAGGACGCACGAATGAAGGAAACCGTCTGCTACGTACTGGACGCATTCCCCGCCGCCTCCGAAACCTTCATTACGAACGAGCTCCTCGAACTCGTCAGACGCGGCGTGGAAGTGCACATCGTTTCCATGGCCCGCCCCGACATCACCACCGTTCTTCATCCTGGCGTCGCATCCTTGTTACCGCGCGTCACCTATCTCGACGACACGAGCCGCCAAAGACAACTCCGGGCTCTCGGCGCAACCGTGCTGCACAACCCGGTCGGACTTCTGCATGCATGGAGAACCGCCCTCCAGCTCGGTGGGCACTACACTTGGATTCTGCGCCATGCGTTTCCGCTGATCGCGGCGCTCCGACGTAGTCCATGCCAGCGTGTACACGTCCACTTTGGCGGCCCCGCCTTGGAGTATGCCGCTCTGGCCTGCAACGTCGTCCGAAAGCCTTTCACGGTCACGCTACATGGTTCGGACATCTTTCTTCGCCCCTTGCAGGCACTTCGGAAGCTTTGCACACTTGCGCAACGCGTGATCACCGTATCGAGCTTCAATCGCAACTACTTGCAAGACGAGTTCGGTATACCGGTTGGCAAGGTGGATGTCGTGACCTGCGGTATCGATACCGAGTTCTTCAGCACTGGACCCGAAACCCTGCGCCGCATACCGGGAAGGATCGTCACTGTCGCTCGTCTCTCGCCAGAGAAGGGACACATTTACCTTGTGGAGGCTGCCGAACGGCTGAGGAACGCAGGGGTTCAATTCGAATGGAGGATGATCGGCGACGGACCTCTCAGAGCACAACTCGAGTCCATGGTTCAGAAACGCGGACTGAGCGGTCAAGTGCACTTTCTCGGCATGCAGGATGCACGTTCCGTGCTCACCGAGTTGCGTCAGTCCTGCGTCTTCGCATTGGGCAGCACCTCCGAGGCTGCTCCAGTCAGCTATTTCGAAGCCATGGCGACCGAAACCCCGGTGGTTGGAACGCGAGTCCGTGGAGTGCCCGAGTTCGTGCTCGAAGGAGAAACCGGGTTTCTAGTGGACGCCGAAGATCCTGCCGCGCTGGCCGACCGCGTCGCCCTGCTGCTGAAGAACTCGGACCTCGCGCGGTCGATGGGGCGAAAAGGTCGGGTTCATGTGGTCGAACACCTCAGTTTGGCGCGTCAGGTCGACGGTCTGATGCGAGCATGGACCGGCTCGCCCACTCCATGATTTTTGCGCCCCCGGACAGGCCTCGTCTGAAGACCCATGACGAAAAATAAGCTCCTTGTCATCGCATCGGATTTCCCTCCGCTGGTGGGCACCAACACCCAACGAATCATCAGCTTCGTGCGTCACCTGGCACATTGCGGCTGGAAGACGACTGTCGTCACGCGTGCACTCGCCGATCTCGAAACAATCGATAGCAGGGATTATTCGACCATTCCCGCAACGGCAGACATCGTCCGGATCGAAGACCCCGACCTGTTCGCCAAACGCCGGCGGAATACCGGAGTGGGGCCGTCGGACATGGGGCAGGAGCGCCTTCCCCAGTCTCCGGAGTCATCGGGTAACCCGATCGCCGAGGTCCAGCTCCAATGGAGCACCACCGCACTGCAACGCCTACCGCGTGAAGTTGCGTCCCGGGCGGTAAAGACCTGGCTTCGATACCGTTCATACCACCCGGACACTCTGCGACCTTGGGCAGATGCGGCGGCCCGCGCGGTCATCGACCTCGACATCCCCCGGCCCCACGATGTACTGCTGACAAGCGCACCAAGCTACTCCGGGCACGTCTCGGGCTTGACGATCAAACGCGGTACGGGCTTGCCCTGGGTGGCCGACTTCCGTGACCTGTGGGTGGGGCGGCCGTTCCGGGAACCTGTCAGCCAGCTACACGCATGGATGGACAAACGGCTCGAGGCTGCCGTCGTGCGCGAATGTGACGTGTTGCTGCTCGCATCACCCGCGTGGGTAGCAACCTTCGTCCAACGATACGGCGCGGAGATCGAGTCCAAGATTGTCGTGCTGACCAATGGCTACGACGCAGAAGAAACGGACGCGGTACGCGCCTCGCTCGGCGAAACAGACCACTCGATCCGCCGCTTCGTGCTGACGGGTTCGATGCATGCGGCCGAATCGCCTCTCCAGTTCATCCACGCACTCGGCGCCTTGCGCCGACATTCGCCCGATCTGGCCGCGCAGGTGCGTGCCGACTTCATCGGCAATGGCGGGGAAAACACGGCACTGCTGAACGCGGCAAGCCGCGACGAGGGGGTGTCCGACCTGATCCAGTTACACGGGCCGCGGTCGCATGTCGCTTGCGTCCGCGCGCAGTTCGAGGCGGACTTCCTGTTCATGGCGCTTGCCCCGGAACACCGCGATACGATCAGCGGCAAGAGCTTCGAGTACATGGCCACCGGCAAGCCGGTGCTGGCCTGCCTGGCGGAAGACAGCATCCAGGCCAGGCTGCTGGGCGAAGCCGGCACGATGCGGCGGGTGGATTTCGGGGACGTCCAGGCGACCGAGTCCGCGATCCGGCACTTGCTTGCCACCGACAATGCGGACCTCACGCCCAACTGGCAGGTGATTCGTGAGTACGAGCGCGGCGCGCTGACCAGACGGCTCGCAGCAGTCCTGGATCGACTCGCGGCGCAAGGCAGCCGTTCGACGCCTGCCTAGCCAGCCGAGCCTGTCTGCGTACTACGAAGATTGTTCAGGGTGCGCAAGCCGAAGCGAAGGCGCGTCCGATCCCAGGGCGTGAAGCGATTCAACTGGAAGGGGTCTGTAGCCTGTGCGTTCGCACCCCAATTGGTACTGACCGCGGCATCGAAGCCGAGTCGCCTGGCCATTTCCCGGTGTTCGAGTCGGTAATCGCGACCAAACTTTCCGTTCGGATAGGCGAAGAGCCCGACCCGCGTCCCCAGAATCGACTGGAGCTGATCACGGCTGTCGCCCATCTCGCGCAGGGCATCGGCGTCGCTGCAATTCGCCAGGATGGGATGCGAAACCGTATGCGCACCGATTTCCATATCCGCAGCATGCAATGCACGCAGCTGTGCCGTGGTCAGCATGAGATCCGAGGGCAATCGCGCCCTGCACCGACCCATGATGTGCTGCACCGCGTCCTCGCGCGCCGCCTGCTGCAGGTGCTTGACCGCGGGGATGATCCGCTCGAGGGCCGCGCGCTTTTCAGCCACGGTCTCGACGGCCAACTCGCCCAGCCCGAGCACCGCGCAATCGATCCGATCCACCGTCGCATTGCGCACGGATTCGATGACGGAGTCGTTCCACATCCTTCCACCATCTAGAAATCCGGTGCTGATGAAGAACGTCGCCTTCAGTCCATGGCGCTGGAGGATGGGGAGGGCGTGCAGATAGTTGTCGGCATAGCCGTCATCGAAGGTGATCGAGGCCGCACGCGCGGGCAGATTGCCCTGCGAGAGCCTGGTGACGGCTTCGCCAAGGGGCAGGACGGTGAACCACTCCGAGATCCAGCGCATGGACTGATCGAACCGCACGCGGTCGACCTCATCGGGAAAGAGCGGATCGGCGTTCTCGAGCACGCGGTGATAGATGAAGATGCTGAGCCGAGCCTTCGGCCCCGCAGGCGAGAGGATGGAGCAGGCGGCGCGGAGAATCATTTACGGCTCACGGCGAAGAGTGGCCGGGTGCGGCACGCCGGCCGAATTGCGGATCGGGTTTGGGCGCACGCCGCAAACCGATGTACTGAAGCCAAGGCATCTCGACATCGCGCTCCCATCCGCGGCGCTCCACCCACGCACGCGTCATGACCGCGAGCACCATCATGTTGTATGGCAAATCGAAATAGGAGAGGCTCAGGAACGCTCCCCCGGTCGCATAGCCGACGAGACTGACCTGGATCATCGAGCCAAGGTCGGCGGTCCACGCGCTCTGCTCCTGCGCGCGACCATTCTTGCGCAGCCATCCGGCGGTACGGTAAGTGGAGAACCAGATCCCCAGGAAAAGGAAAAGGCCGACGAATCCGTGATTGCCAAGAACCTGGAAATAGATGCTGTGTGCGGCCCGCACGGAAGTTTCGTACGTGCCATAGAGGAAAAAGAAGATCGGATGTTGGTAGCTCATGCCGCCACCGAAGACATTATGTACGGCGACATTCCAGGCGACCCCCCAGGCGTTGATGCGCCCCATGGCCGACGCATCTTCCTGATAGGTCGAGATGGTCTCCATCCGGGTCCACCAATGCTCGGGCATCATCGGTAGCGCGACCAGGACACCAAAAAGCAGGAAGCCCCCGATCAGCGCCTTCTTGCGACTGCGCAGCCAGAACATCGCAGACATCGCTCCGATGGCAAGAAAGCCGCCGCGCGAATGCGTACCGATCGCCGCGGCTGCACAGAGCATCATGAGCATGGTGAAGCCGTATTTGAGCCAGAGCGCCTTGACCTGCAACTGCAGGAAATGCAGCAGCGGAATAGTCATGATCAGCGACAGCGCAAACTCGTTGTTGTCTTCGATGAACGATCCGGGTGGCCCCCAGACCCTGGAGTTACCACCGGAGAGCACCGTGAATAGCCCACCCTTTGCCCCGAGCAGTGCCATCGATCCGACTGTCACCCAGGCAAACGCAAGGATCTGCATCCGATTGATGACCAGCATCGCGGCAACGAAAGTCATGAAGTAGATCTTGATGACCTTGTTCCACTGAGCATAGTCGCCGACCGGATCCATCCCGAATAGCCACGAAACGGTCATCCAGCAGGCGAACAGCGCAAACCACGCCATCGGCGCGCCCTGGAACGGACTCTGCCGATCGCGCGTCATGAGCAGCCCGAGTACGGTCGCCCCCGCTGCGATGGCGGCCAGCGGCGCAGAGTAGGCGAACCCCCAGGCGAATCGGTGGGGGTTCATGATGCTGAGCCAGGTCCACAGCATCACGCCAACCCATGGCCGCTTTAAGGCCAGCACCGCTGCAACTGCAACAATCGACAAAATGATCAAGTCACGCATGGCGAAGCCCTTTCAACGTACGGCCACATGACTGACCACATAGCGAAACTTCCCGGATTTCTCGGCCGCAATGGTCTCGACGAACTCGACGGACACCTCCACCCCCTGTCCCAGGCGGCGCCGAAAGCCTTCGATCACGGTCGTGTCCAATCCCTCGGTGCTCGCCCCAGCTTCCGGCACGATCAGCGCCCGGGTGTGGCTGCGCGTCTCCTGCACGATCTTGAAGGCACGCACCGCGGGGATGTCACGCAGGATGTAGATAAGCGACAGCCCGTGCAGAACGGTGCCATCTTCCGCCACCACGAAATCGGTGCTGCGCCCCTGGATGTCCTTGAGGATCGGCAGCCCGCGCCCGCAGGGGCAGGCATCCTCGCCCAGCGTGCCGATGTCGCCGGTGCGGTAGCGGATGAAGGGATAGTCGCGCGTGGCGAGGTGGGTGACGACGATCTCGCCCGACTGGCCCGGCGGCAGCACCCTGCCCGCCTCGTCGATGATCTCGACGACGATGTCCTCGGCGGTGACGTGCATGTTGCCGCTGGGACATTCGTGGGCGATGAAGCCGGCGTCGCGCCCGCCGTAGCCATTGGCCACCGGGCAGCCGAAGAGCCGGCTGATGGTTTCGCGCTGGTGGTCGTAGAGCCGCTCGGAGGTGCAGAACACCACCTTGATGCCCAGGTCGTCGAGCCGCACGCCGCGCTGTTCGGCGCGCAGGGCGATGTGGCTGATGGCCGAGGGGTAGCCGAAGAGCATCTTCGGCCGGCGCTCACGAATGCGGGCGATGAAGCCGTCGACCTTTTCGTCGGACATCTCGAACGCGGGCAGCAGCTCGGTGCGCATCAGCGCGTCGCGCACCAGGCGCACGCGGTCCTGGGTGCCGAGCTCGATCGGCGAGCCCCAGACGACGATCTCGCGGTCGCCGATGTCGACGTCCCACCAGCGCGTGGCGCGCCACTTGGCGGCGACATCGTGGGTGACGCGCTCGGTGCCGATGAAGAAGATCAGCGGCTCGCCGCTGCTGCCACCGGTGTTGAAGCGGGCCAGGCCCACGGCGTCCTCGGCGCGCAGGGTGTCGGAGTGGGCGCGAATCTCGGCCTTGGTGAGGAAGGGCAGTGCCTGCAGGTCGGCCACGCTGCGTGCGGCGGCCGGGTCGAAACCGGTACGGGCGAAGAGCTCGCGGTAGTAGGGCACGTGCACGGCTACGTCCTTCAGCAGGGCCTGCAGGCGCTCGAGCTGCAGGTCGAGGATGCGCTCGCGCGGCCACCACTGCGAGGCTTCCATGTCGCGGTGCACACGCACGGTGTCGTGCTTCTTGATCCGCTCCTGGGCCGGGAAAAGGATGGATGAGACGAAGCGGGTGTAATAACTGCTCATACGATGTCGTTTGCTCGAGCGCCGTCTTGCGAAGACTCGAGTTTAAGCCCCAAGGCCTGCCGGTATTCGTTGAACAGAACACGCCGGACGTTAGTCCAGTCGTGACCTTGGACCTCTAGCTGCGCAGCGTGCGCGATCGTCCTTGCGCGTTCGGTGTCGAGCAGCAGGGACAAGGCGGCAGCGGCCAATGCTCGAGGATCCTCGCTCGGAACCAGCAGCGCAGTCCTTTCGTTCTCCAGCATGTAAGGCACCCCGCCCACTGCGGTGGCGACGATGGGCACGCCACTTGCCATTGCCTCGAGAACGGCAACCGGCTGGTTGTCTGCGCGACTGGGGTTCAGAAGCAAATCGGAACGCTGAAACAACGCGCTCATCTGGTCGCGATCGAGTCGCCCCGGAAAAGAGACCCTGTCATCCACCTCGAGCTCTCGTGCCAGGCGCTCGAACTCCGCACGCGCTGGACCGGACCCGGCGAGCGTCAGCCGGGCGTGTGGAAGAACACTCGATATGTGCGCAAATGCCTTGATCGCGATGTCTACGCCGTAAACGAACTCGAGATTGCGCGCAACGATCAAGTGAGGGCTTTCAGGGTTATGGTCGTAAGACACCGAAGCACTAAAACGGGACAAGTCTACGACATTGGGCAATACACGCGCTGCAATGCCATGGCGGCCGAAAACTTCGACGAGGAAGTTCGACGGAACGAGCAGCGAGCGGGCCCCGCGCAGCCGCCGGCGCACGCGAACCGCAGATCCCTCGAGAAATTTCTCGGCCTCTCCACCGTGGTAATTCACCACGACGGGTACGCCGCGCCACTCGGCAATCGCGAGCGCCGGCGCCGCATAGAGATGCCAGGACCAGCCGGAGTTGGCCATCACATGGACGAGTTGAGCGCGCCCGACTTCTCGCCAGAGGCTTGCAAGGTAGGGCAATAGCCTGAAGAGTGCGCGGAGCCCCTTGACCCGCCCGACCCAGGAAGGCCGATACGCTGCGTTGACCTGGACGAGGCGAACCGCCAGCCCCTCCCCACCAAGCAGATCCCCGAGTTGACGCGTCAGCACCGCCATGCCGCCCGCTGGAGGCGGCAGCGGACCGACCAGGCAGAGGCGAACCCCCTTCAAGTCCATCGCGAGCACTCGTGTAAGGTCATATCCTTGCAGCGAGAGTGAAAATGCCGACTCCCGCACGCGGCCAACCCGACGCCTGCTTCATTGCCGAAAAGGTCGAGAAGGCGGTAAACGCACGGGTGGGATGTGCCAACAGTTCGCGCACAAAATGCATGCGCGACGGCCCCCTGAAGTGAGCCTCGCCGCCCCATCCCGGTCTCAGCACCCTGTCGGCATGGACCACTTCGCTGAAGCCCCTGTCCAGCAGGATCTTTTCCATCGATTCCGGAGAGAAATACCACCTGTGATCGAGCTGATACATCCAGTGGCGCGCCCCATCCTGAACACGATCCGCGCTTTTGTAGTTTCCCGTTTCTAGCACCAGCCAACCGCCTGTTCTCAGTCGCTTCTTCGCCTCGTCGATGATCGCGAGCGGCGTCACCAGATGTTCGATCACATCCCACATCGTGATCACGTCAAAAGTTTCATCAGGCGGCAGATTAGACATCGTTCCACGAACTCCCTGGAGATTAGGCAGTTCAGCGATTCGCTCAAGCTCAAGCGCCGGATCGAGCGCGGTGACGCAGAAGCCGCGCTCTGCCGCCACTTTGGCAAAAATTCCCGCCCCAGCACCGATATCGAGCAGTTTCTTTCCAGGAAGAGTGAGCTGCGACAGAAAGTCGACCTCCAGCAGAGCGATATCGCATTTCTTTTCCGGATCGAAATACTCTGAAAGCCGCTTGCCCTGCGCCCTATAGTTGCGATCGAAGTGCTCGACGCTTTCCGTCTCAGTACGCCCCAGCGGATATTGCCATGCAAAATGACAGCGCCCGCACTCGACAATATGGACGCAAGAATGCCCCTCCACATCGCTCGCCACGGCGTCGAAACGTTTGAACTCGGGTGACTGACATACCGGGCAGCTTTGAACGGTTGGATCAAGCTCTACGAACATAATCTAAACCTCATGAGATTTACCGCCGTCAAATTACTCTTGACCCACCTGCAATCTGCACGTCCAAATCGGTCTCTCCGCCGCAAAGGGCACGTCAGAATTGGTGGCAATGAACACCCCTAGGTCATACTCACGGTCTCGAGCCAAGCGCAGCGTACACATGCATGTAATTCGCCACGCTGTTCTTCCAGTTGCGCACCTCTTCCACAAAGTGCCGCCCCGCCTCGCGCATCGCTGGCCAACGCTCGCGGTGGTCGAGCATGTCGTCGATGGCGGCGGCGAGCGCCTCGGCGCTGCCGGCCTTGAACAGCTTGCCGGTCTCGCCGTCGCGAATCAGTTCCTTGTGGCCGCCGACGTCCGAGGCAACGAACAGCCGCCCCTGCGCCATGGCCTCGAGCGGCTTGAGCGGGGTGACGAGCTCAGTCAGGCGCATCGAGTGACGCGGGTAGGCGAGCAAGTCGATCTGGTCGTAGTAGCGGCTGACCTCGCTGTGCGGCACGCGGCCGGTAAAGACCACCTTGTCGGCCACCCCCAGGCGCTGGGCCTGGGCCTTGAGGTTGGCTTCCTGCGGACCACCGCCCACCAGCAGCAGGCGCAGGTCGGGGCGCTTTTGCAGCAGCGCGGGGAATGCGTCGAGCAGCAGGTCGAGGCCTTCGTAGGCGTAGAACGAGCCGACGAAGCCGATGGTGGTGCAGCCCTCCAGGCCGAGCTGGCGGCGCAGTTCGGAGTCCGGGTCGCCGGAGAGCTGGAAGCCTTCTGTATCCACCGCGTTGGGGATGACGGTGACCTTGGCCGCAGGGATGCCGCGCGCCACGATGTCGACGCGCAGGCCTTCGCAGATGGTGAAGGCGTGATCGACACGCTTGAGCGCCCAGGTTTCCATGGCGCGCGTGGCACGGTAGCGGATGCTACCTTCGGCGGTGGTGCCGTGGTCGACTGCGGCATCCTCCCAGAAGGCGCGGATCTCATAGACGACCGGGATGCCCAGGCGCTTGCCGACGCGGATGGCGGGGATGGCGTTGAGCACGGGCGAGTGGGCGTGCAGCACGTCGGGTTTGAGTTCGCGGGCGAGCTGTTCGAGGCGGGCTTCGGTGGCGCGCATCAGGCGCAGCTCGTTGATCCCGGCCGGGCCGGCCTGGGGCACCGGGCAGCGGTAAAAGCGCAGGCCGTCGACGTCTTCAATATCCGCTGCGGTCTTGCCCTGCTTGGGCGAGGTCAGGTGAAACGTCTCCCAACCCAGCGCCCGCTGCTCGCGCAGGATTGCCGCGGTGCGGAAGGTGTAGCCGCTGTGCAGCGGGATGGAGTGGTCGAGGATGTGGAGGATGCGCATATCAGGCGCCTATGAACATGCGACTCTTCTTGCCGAGCAAGCGCTTGGCAGATCGAATCGCATACACCGTGAATACAATGACGAGCCCCGAATACAGCGCAAACGTCAGCAGGTTCCCGGGAACATCGGCGTGCTCCTGCCCGTCATAGATCGTGCCATGCAGCCAGTAAACAGTTAGAACTTTGATTGCCGAGATAAAGTAAGCATGAATGAAGAAAATCCCGAAACTAATCTCCGCGATGTAGTCGAGTCGATGCCCGAAAACGTGATGATGTCTATACAACTGCCAGGTAATAATCAGCGCAAGCGCTGCCTTCATCGGCATGTGCCAATAGGGCGGAGACGACCATTCGAACACAACTCCTGCCGCGGATGCGGCCGCGATCAGCAGCAGAACGGGCCACCAGCGCATTACCAGCGACATCGCCACTTTTTTGTAGTGCGAGAACGCCATGCCCATCAAATAAACGGGAAAAAGGTAAATGACTTTATCAATTGGACCATAGGGGCCGTCGCGACCCAGGTAGGTAGAAAGCGCCAGCAGCGGAAGAATCAGCCAGTAGCCTTGCGGTAGCTTGCGATCCATCCAGATCAGCAACGGGGCAACAAGGTAGAACAGCGCGATCGTGGGCACGAACCAAAGAGGTGCAAGATGCTTTCCGGTAAGCATGAACAAGCCGATCTGCTGCCAGATCTCGAGGTCGTAGAACCACGACCACATGCCTGTGCGCTCGGTAAGCACCGTAAAGATGAAAAGGGCCGGAACAGACAACACCAAATACGGCAGGATGACTGTCAACAACTTCTGCTTGAGGTATTGCGGAAAGGAAAAGCGCGCGCTCAGATGCTGGAACAGATAACCCGCGATAAAGAAAAAGAAGATCGAGCTCTGATTGGCGACGGCGTCGATCAGCTTGCCGGTGAGCGGCCAGTCGCTCCAGTCCAGCGACGGGATCGTGTGGGCAAAGACGATGAAGATGATCGCGACCCCACGAAAAACATGAATGTGTTGCTGATACTGGTTTTCCTTGCTCATACGAGAAACTCCTGATGCAGGCGACAGTCAGCGCTCGCCCTCCGGGCTGACTCGGCACGTCGCACCTTGATTTCGCAAGAAGGCCTCGAACATCAACAGCGTCCACAGCGGCGAGCTGTAGTCGCGAGCACCCGAATGATGAGCGTCGACCAGATGCTGCAAGTAGTCGCGCTTGAATATACCGGTGGTGGCCAAGGTTTCGCCCAGCACTGCGTCACGCACGCGCTGCTTGAGCGGACCGCGGAACCAGCGTGCGAGCGGGACGGCAAAGCCCATCTTCGGGCGGTAGAGCACGTCGCTCGGCAGGAAAGGCTCCATCGCCTTCTTGAACAAGAATTTCCCTTCGTTGCCCTGGATCTTGAGGCCAGAGGGAAGTGTGGCGAGCCATTCGACGAGCGGGTGGTCCATCAGCGGCTCGCGCACCTCCAGCGAGTGGGCCATGCTGGCGCGGTCGACCTTGGTGTTGATGTCGCCCACCAGGTAGGTCTTGAGGTCGAGGTACTGGATCAGCGCCAGCGGGTCGTCGGTGTGGGCGCTTGCTGCATGGCGGCGGAAGACCTCGAGCGCGTCATAGCCGCCGAGCTTGCCCCGGAAATCGGCGCTGAAGAGCTTCTCGCGCATGTCGCCGCGCAGGATGGAGACGCTGTGGAAGTAGGCCTCGGTGGCGTCGCGCGCCATGGCCTGGAAGGTGGTCTTGGCGCGGAACACGCGCGGCGCCCAGTCGGCCTTGGGGTAGAGGCGGCCGAGCAGGCCGAAGACGGGTTGCCTTAGAGCCTGCGGCATCGCCGCGCGCATCCTTTCTTCCGTCAGGTGCGAGCGATAACGCCTGTAGCCGGCGAAGCTCTCATCGCCACCGTCCCCGGACAAAGCCACGGTAACGTGCTTGCGCGCGAGCTGGCACACGCGGTAGGTGGGGATGGCGGAGCTGTCGGCGTAGGGCTCGTCGTATAGCGCGGCCAGGGTGTCGATGAGGTCGAAGTCGTCGGACTTGACCGTCTCCACGAAGTGGTTCGTGCGGTAGCGGTCGGCGACCTTCTGGGCGAATTCGGATTCGTTGAACTTGGGGTCGTCAAAGGCGATGGAGCAGGTGTTGACCGGCTCGTTTGAGAGCCCCGCCATGGTGGCGACGACCGCGCTGGAATCCACTCCACCCGAGAGGAAGGCACCCAACGGCACCTCGGAAATCATGCGCAGGCGCACGGATTCGCGCAGGCGCTCGGTGAGTTCGGCGGTGGCCTCTTCAAGGCTGATGTCGTTGTGCAGGGTGAAGCGTACGTCCCAGTACTGCCTGGGCTCGGGAATCCGCTGGCCGCGGCGGATGCAGAGGGATTCGCCCGGACCGAGCTTCTTCGCACCGAGGAAGATCGTACGCGGTTCCGCGACGTAGCCGAGCGCGAAGTACTCCTCGACCGCCAGCGGGTCGATGCGGCGGTCGAGCGCCGGGTGCTGCATCAGCACCTTGAGCTCGGAGCCGAAGGCGAGCGTGCCATCGGGCAGCAGCGCGTAGAACATCGGCTTGACCGCCAGGCGGTCGCGCGCCATGAAGAAGGTGTCGCGGTTACGGTCGTGCAGCGCGAAGGCGAACATGCCGCGGAAGCGCTGAACGCAGTCCTCGCCCCAGGCCTCCCAGGCGTGGACGATGACCTCGGTGTCGCTGCGGGTGTGGAAGACGTGGCCCAGGGCCTCGAGCTCGGGGACGAGTTCCTGGAAGTTGTAGATCTCGCCGTTGAACACCACGGCCACCGAGCCGTCCTCGTTGAACAGCGGCTGCTGGCCAGTGGCGAGGTCGATGATGGACAGGCGGCGGTGGGCGAGCGCGACGCCGGGCTCGAAGTGATAGCCGCCCTCGTCCGGGCCACGATGGTGCTGCACGTCGTTCATGCGCTGCATCAGCGCGCGGTCGAAGTCGCGTTTGCCGCGAGTGTCGAATAGGCCGGCGATGCCGCACATGGGTCAAGGTCCTGTAATCAAGCCGCTTACATGGGAGCGGTTCTTCTGGGGGCGGGCTTGCCCGCGAATGTCGAGTGAAATAAAGGCCCTATTCGTCGGCGAGCCCGCTCCCCCGGCGAAGCGCTTGTTCATAGAGGCTGGCGTACCGTTCCACCATGTTGTCGATGCTGAAATCCTGCTCCACCCGCTGTCGGCCGGCAGCACCATGATTTTTCCGCAGCGCAGCATCCGAAGTGTAGCGTAACAAGGCACCTGCCATCCTCTCTGGATCTTCTGCCGGAACCAGCTCGCCCGTCCGTCCAGGCAGGACGAGTTCGGCGCTCCCCCCCACATCGGTCGCGACGACCGGCAAGCCAGTCGCCATGGCCTCGAGAATGGTGTTGGAGATGCCCTCCGACCTCGAAGGCAACGCAAAGACATCGAGCGCGCGCATCACATCGGGAACGTCGTTGCGCTCACCCGCGAGCCAGGTCAGGTCACCGATGCCGCAGGCGCGCACCTCGGCCTCGACCTCGAGGCGCAGCGGTCCGTCTCCGGCGATGATCAGGCGCACGTCGGCCGCCCCACGCCGACGAGCGATCGCCACCGCACGCACCAGCGTGAGCTGATCCTTCACCGCCTGCAGGCGGCCCACCGTACCCACCACAACCGCTCCATCCAGGCGCAGCGGGCAACCCGAGAGCGCTGCACGCGGCGACGCCGGGAAGAAGCGGGCGGTATCGACACCGTTGCAGATGCGCTCCACCCGTCCGGCAGCGACGCCGACACGCTCGATCAAGTAGCGCTCGATCTGGCGCGAGAGCGCCACGTAGCGCCCGACCAGCGGCGAATAAAGCTTGCGGACCAGGCGGTACTTCGCGCTGCTGCCCTCACGGTCGAAGCTGTCCCACCCGTGTTCGCCATGCACGCGGGCGCGCACGCCCGCGAGTGCAGCCGGAACCAAGGCCTCGAGCGCAGCCAGGTTGCGCGTATGGACGATGGCCGGACGCATCCGCCGAAACAGCTTGTACAACTGCGGATACAACCGGATTGCATGACCGGGCGGCTTGTGCAGAGAGATGAACTCGACGTCGTCGCGCTGCACACGTTGGCAGAACGTCGGCGCACAGTGCAGCAAAGCCACCACCGCATGCCGAAACCGATCCGCAGGCAGGCGGTTGATCAGGTTGACCACCCCGTTCTCCAGCCCGCCCACGTCGAAGCTGTAGAGGACGTGCATCACCAGGGGGCGCGGATCTGCAGCGTCCGCGCGCGCAGCCTCGTTCATCGCGGAATGCTCGCCGCGGGCGCCTCGAGCGTTGCCCGAATCGCCCCGGCATGCGCGACCAGGAAAGCCTCGAGGTGCGCCCTCGCCCGCTCCGGCCCCTCCTCGGCCACCGGGGTGGACAGCACCACCACCGCGGACTCGTCCGGCCTACTGGTCAAGCGATCGACCGCGAGCCGCAGCTTGACCTCGGCGTCGCGGGCGAGCTCCCGATCGTTCAGGCGATACCAGTGCCAGGTGAGGACGCGACCCGATGGGGTGAAAATGAAGTTCTCGACCACGGGCACGCCGGCCACCGTCATCGCATGCGCGCTGCGCACCAGGTGCAGATCGCCCAGGACATGCGAGGCCGGTCCGTTCTCCCATGCAATCATCTCCTGCCCCTCCCGCTGGCCGAGATACCAGGCTGCGAAAAGGCCGACAGGCGCAGTTCTGCCCTCGCCCAGGTAGGTTTGCCGGAGCTGCGCACGCGCGCCGGCGTAATGCGGGACGTAGGCGAAGCGCTCCGCAGGGGCCGTCGTCCAGCCCTCCGCAGGCGCGGGCGCGTCCAGCGTCACCGCGAACGCGTCGATGGGCCGATCCATTATCGCGAGCGCCGGCGGGAACGCGGCTAGCGCCAGCGCGATCGGCACCACCCCCACCCAGCGCGTGGCTGTGGTCGCCACGGGTACCGACCGCAGCTGCGCCGGCTCCTCCTGCCAGCGGCTGCCGACCCAGAACATCAGGAAGATCACCACCCCGAAAAACACCCAGCCGTAGATCAGGTGGTCCACCCCGGCGGCGATGTTGTTGTCGGAGAGGTAGCCGAGCATCACGATGATGTAGGCGCGCACCCAGTTGGCCACGATGGGCATGGCCAGCGCCACCAGCATGAACAGCAGCCGACGCTTGAGGCTGGTGTAGTTGAGATAGGCATACAGCGCACCGACCACCAGCGAGGCGATCAGGTAGCGGATGCCACTGCACGCCTCCACGACCGACCAGCTGCCGTTGGGAACGATGAAGAACAACCCTTCCTGATACACCGGCACGCCCGACAGGCGCAACGCCCACACGGTGAATTCGGCGGTGTAGTGCATCAGCGTGGGCAGCAGGAACTCGCCGATCGGCACGCCGAAGAACAGGAAGGCGAGCGGGAATAGCAGGATGCGGCTGAGCCTCCAGCCCAGCACGCCAACGAAGGCCGACACCAGCATGACGAAGAGCGCGAAGTGCTGCGCCGCGGCGACGCTCACCAGGCTACCGAGCAGCCAAAGCAGCCCCGCCGCGAGGATCGGCATGGCCATCCAGGCGACCGGCTGCGGGCGCAAGCCACCGATGCGCTCTCGCGCGTGCCAGGTCAGCCAGGCGAATGCCGGTAGCACGATGAGGCCGTGCGCGAAGGTGTCGGAACGCCACCAGATGCCCGCGACGTCGGCGGCCGTCGGCCAGTACCAGGCGACGACCCACAGGAAGGTCAGCGCGAGCGCGCCCGCGACAATCGGAAAGGCCGGGGAGATGCGGGTCATGCGGTTTCACTCAGGAGTTGATCGAGCAACGCGAGGTGGGCGTGCCAGCTGTAGCGTGCTTCGACGCAGGCGCGCGCAGCCTCGCCCATCCTGGCACGTCGCGCCGGGTCGGCAAGGAGCTCGAGAACGCGTGCCGCCGTCCCCTCCGCCCCCTCGACGATCTCGCACTCGACCCCGTCGCGCGCAGCCAGGCCCACGGCCGATGCGGCCGAAACCACCACCGGCCGCGCCATCGACATCGCCTCCAGCACCTTGTTCTGGATCCCGCGCGCGATCCGCAGCGGCGCGACGACGACATCCGCATGGGCGACGTACGGCCGCACGTCTGGAACCGTGCCGGTGACGAAGACCTCGGCGGATGCCAGGGCACGTACCGCGGGTGCGGGGTTCATTCCCACGATCCAGAAGCGCACCGCGGGCAGGGTGCGGCGAATGATCGGCAGGATCTCGCCGACGAACCAGGTGACCGCGTCGATGTTGGGCCAGTAGTCCATCGCCCCGCTGAACACGAGCACCGGCCCGCCCGGCGTGAAGGGCGACGCACCCGCGTTGGCGGGCGAGAAGAAGTCCGCGTCCACACCGTTCTGCATGACCCCCACCCGACTGGCGAGCGCCGGCGCGGCGCGCCGGAAGAGCGCAGCCTCGGCCTCGGTGACGAAGAGGCTGGCATCCACCGTGGCGGCGGCGTCGCGCTCGAAGTCGAGCAGGCGCTCGCCCTCGCGCCGGTACAGCCAGGACATCGGCCAGCGCCGGTCGGCGGCGTACTGCGTCCATTTGGCCGAGTCGACATCGCAGAAGTCGACCACGCGGCGGCTCAGCCCGGGCACGTCGAGGTATTGCGCCATCGGCCCGGAGAAGGCCACCGCCGAGCGGATCCCGTTCTCCGCCACCACCTGCTCCACCCAGCGCGCCAGGCGCGGGCTGCGGTAGTACGGCAGGCTCAGCGCCTCGCCGCGCAGCAGGCCGCGCAGGCTGGCGACGCGCCGGATGCCAGGCTCGATCGGGATCACGCAGGTCTGCTCGCACCACTGGCGCAGGGCCGGGATGTGGCGACGGTCGTCCGGATGGTCCACGAAGCTGCCCAGCCACACCCGGTGCGTGCTGGCGAGCTGGCGCAGGATGTTGAAGGACCGCAGCTTGTCGCCCTTGTTGGGCGGATAGGGGATGCGGTGCGTCAGGTAGAGGAGCGGCGGCCGGCTGTCCTGCACCGCCCTACCCCAGGTTGCGCACGATGTGCGGTCCGAGCCGGTTGGCCACGCCGATCGGCAGGCGCTTCCAGAGGGCGATGAAGGCCCGGTACTTGGGGTTCATCGGGTTGTTCTGCGGGATGCTGTCGCGCTTGTACAGGCGGTATTCGTAGGACAGCGGCTGCGGCTCGAAGCCCCAGTTCTTCTTGAAGGCGTAGGGACCGGTGCCGACCTTGCTGCGGCCGTAGTCGAACACCTTGCAGCCGCGCTCGCAGGCGCGCCGCATCAGCTCCCAGTACTTGAAGTCGTTTGCGGCGAGCTCGCGCGCGGCGAGGTCGTCGCCGGCGTAGTAGGGCAGCACCTCGTCGCGGAAGTAGAAGCTGAGCACGCTCGACAGCGGCTTGCCCTCGGGCGAACTCACCGTGAGCACCTCGCAGGCCTCGCCGAAGCGCTCCTTGAGCTGCTCGAAGAACCTCTTCGGCAACGCCGGCGTGCCATGACGCAGCACGTTGTCGGCGTAGAGGGCGAAGAAGCGCTCGACAGTGGCGTCCACCTCGCCGATCAGCCCGTTCTTGATGCCCTTGCGCACCATGGCGCGCTGCTTGCGCGGGATGGCGAGCAGGTTGGCCTCGACCTCGGGCAGGATCTCCTTGCGGAAGGTGACGTAGAGCTCGGCCTGGCGCGGCCAGTCTTCGTGGCGCGGCTGCAGGTTGCGGTACTCGAGGTGCTGCACGCCGAGCGCCTGTGCCAGCGTCTCGGCCTTGGACTCGAGCGCGTGCAGGGTCTCGGGGCCGGCGTCCTCGGCGGCGGCGATGCCGCCATACACGCAGAAGGGCAGCGACACCAGCGCATGGCCGAAGAGGCGGCTGCGCACCTCGGCGAGCGGCAGGACGCCGACGATGTCGCCGGCGCGCTCGGCGTAGAGGTAGAAGGTGCGATGATCGAACACCTGCTCCATGAGCTCGCGCCAGGCGGACAGGTGGAAGAAGGTCGCCTGCGGGCAGCAGCGCACGAAGTCGTCCCAGCGCGGGGCGTCCTCGCCCTTGAGCAGGTTCACGACAATCGGCAATCGGTCCATGGCGCGCATCCGGATCCAGTCGGGTTCAGGCGGCGTCGCGGAAGACTTCGTCGGCGCGCCCCCAGGAGAAATCGGAGAGAAGCCGGTCGAGCCGGGCTTCGGTGTGCTGGAGGTTAATGTAGTGCCTGAACCGGGTCTTTGCCGTGGCAGCGGTCACGCGCGGCTGTTCGGGATCGATTTCCCAGGGATGGAAGTAGAAGATCGCGGGACGACGATCGGCGGCGTTGACGCGCGCGATCTGCCAGCGCGACAGCGCATAGGGCAGCAGGCGGAAGAAGCCGCCGCCGCCCGCGGGCCAGTTGCGCCCGAGCATCTGCACGGTGCTAATCGGCACCTCGACCAGGCCGTTGGGCAGCCGCCACGGAAAGCGCGGCGCGTCAGGGATGCCATAGTGGTCGTGGCGGACCGGGTAAACGCTGGAACTGTAGCGGTAGCCCGCCTCGGCGATGCAGTCGTGCGCCCACAGGTTGGCCTCGCCGATCGAGAAGCTCGGCGCGCGGTAGCCGACCACCGCGCTTCCGGTGATGTCCTCGAGGATGAGCTTGGCGAGGCGGATGTCGGCCGTGAAGGCCTGGGGCGTCAGGTCGCTGGCGCGCTGGTGCGCGTAACCGTGGCTCGCCACCTCGTGGCCGGCGGAGGCGATGCGCCGCACCAGGCCGGGATAGCGCTCGGCGACCCAGCCCAGGGTAAAGAAGGTGCCGCGCGCGCCGTGGCCGTCGAGCAAGGCGAGGATGCGATCGACGTTGCGCTCGACGCGGCAGGGCACGCTGTCCCACTGCTCGCGCGGAAAATGCGGGGCGAGCGCGGAGACCTGGAAGTAGTCCTCGACGTCGCAGGTGAAAGCGTTGGTGATTCGCTCAGCCATCCCGGCCTCCCGCCCCGGCGCGCGCCGCCTCGTGTTCGACGAGCCAGTCGTGCAGGTGGGCGGCGACACGCTCGGCGCTGCGTCCGTCCCAGTACTCGGGCACGCGTCCGGCCTTGCCGCCGGTGGCGAGGATCTCGCGCGCCGCGGCGACGATGGCCTCGGGGTGGACGCCGACCAGGGTGTTGGTACCCTGCTCCACGGTGATCGGGCGCTCGGTGTTCTCGCGGATGGTCACGCAGGCCACGCCGAGCGCGGTGGTCTCTTCCTGGATGCCGCCGGAGTCGGTCAGCACCATGCGCGCGCCCGACATCAGGCCGAGCATCTCGAGGTAGCCCTGCGGCGGCAGGATCAGGAAACCGGGGCCTGCGAGGCGATCGAGCATGCCGAAGCGCTCGAGGTTGTTGCGCGTGCGCGGGTGCAGCGCGACGACCAGCGGCAGCGCCTCGCTCACTGTGCGCAGCGCGTCGATGATGGGGCCGAGGGTGTCGGCGCTGTCGACGTTGGACGGGCGGTGCAAGGTGACCACGCCGTAGCCGCGGGCAATGCGGCTGGCGTCCAGGCCGGCGGCGGCGAGCAGTACTTCGGCCTGGACCGCGCGCGGGAGGCTCGCGCGCAGGCTGTCGATCATGACGTTGCCGACGAAGACCGCGCGCTCGGCGGGGATGCCTTCGCGGACGAGGTTGTCGTGGGCGGAGCGCTCGGTGGTGTAGAGGACGTCGGAGATCTGGTCGGTGAGGATGCGGTTGATCTCCTCGGGCATGCGGCGGTCGTTGCTGCGCAGGCCGGACTCCACATGCACCACCGGGAGTTGACGCTTGCTGGCCACCAGCGCGCAGGCGAGCGTGGAGTTGACGTCGCCCACCACCAGCACCGCGCGCGCGCCGTGCTCGTCGATGACCGGCTCGAAGCGCTTCATCACCTCGGCGGTCTGCACCGCGTGCGAGCCGGAGCCGACCGCGAGGTTGACGTCGGGCTCGGGCAGGTCGAGGTCGGCGAACAGGCGGTCCTTCATCGCCGGGTCGTAGTGCTGCCCGGTGTGCACCAGCAGCGTGCGGATCGGCGGGTTGTGCGCGG
Organism: Thauera phenylacetica B4P; assembly: GCF_000310225.1. Classification (GTDB taxonomy): domain Bacteria; phylum Pseudomonadota; class Gammaproteobacteria; order Burkholderiales; family Rhodocyclaceae; genus Thauera; species Thauera phenylacetica. Next base: position 17,011 of record NZ_AMXF01000003.1, on the reverse strand, counting down.
CGAAGGCGCGGATGATGGGCGCGACCTTCATGTAGTTGGGGCGTGCGCCGACGATGCAGATCACCGGCGCCTCCGCGCGATCGCGGGCATTCATCGAGCTTCCTCCTCCGGCGCGGCATCGCGGCGCACCGCCTGCAGCAACTGGTTGAGCACGGCGAGCGTGGCCGACACCGACTGCTCCAGCCCGGCCAGGCGCGCCTCGATGCGCTGCAGGTCGTAGTTGCCGGCCATTCCGGCGACCTGGCTGGCGAGCTCGGGAGAGACACGCAGGCGTTCGACCGCCAGCGCCTCGACCGGCGGCAGCGCCGCCACAGGCTCCGCCCCCGCCAGCACCGCGCGCCCCATGCCTGCGGCAGGACGTGCGCGCGGCGGGGCGAACTCTTCCTTGAGCTCGGCGATCACCTCGCGCACCTGCGCCTCGGTGATCACGTGGTTCTCGCCGAGATAGGCGGCGAGCAGGAGGCGGTCGCACAAGGTGTTGATGGTGCGCGGGATGCCGCCGGTGTGGCCGTAGATCGCATTGAAGGAGCCGGGCTCGAAGCGCGGGTCCTCGTTCCAGCCGACGTGGCGCAGGCGGTGCTCGATATAGCCCCGCGTCTCCTGCAGGTCGAGCGGCCCGAGGTGGTAGGACGCGATCACGCGCTGGCGCAGCTGCTGCATCTCGGCGCGCTGCATCACTTCGCGGAACTCCGGCTGTCCGACCAGGAAGCTCTGCAGCAGGGCGTGGTCCTCGAGCTGGAAGTTCGACAGCATGCGCAGTTCCTCGACCGCGGCGGCGGAGAGGTTCTGCGCCTCGTCGATGATCAGCAGCGCGCGCTTGCCCGCGGCCGCTAGCGAGACGAGGTAGGTCTCGATCGCGAGCAGCAGGCCGGCCTTGTCTAGGTTGCGGCTGGGCACGCCGAAGGCGCCGGCGACCATGCGCAGCATGTCGGAGGCGTCGATCTGGGTGCTGACGATGGTGGCAGCGACCACCTTGGCCGGATCGAGCTGCTCGAGCAGGCTGCGCACGATGGTGGTCTTGCCCGCGCCCACCTCGCCGGTGATGACGATGAAGCCCTCGCTCTGGTGCAGGCCATATTCGAGGTAGGCCATCGCCCGGCGGTGCCCTCGGCTGCCGTAGAAGAAGGCGGGATCGGGGTTGAGCTGGAAGGGCTTTCCGCTCAGCTTGAAAAAGGTTTCGTACATCGGAGATCCGCTTAGAACCGCATGCCGAGGGTGGCTGTGACGGCGTTCTCGGTGTAGTCGTCGCTGCCCTCGGAGCGCGTGTGGCGATACGTCAGGCCGCCGTCGGTGTTCGCGCCAAGCCGCCTGGAGATGCCCAGTCTTGCGGTGGAACGTGTCGTTTCGTCGCTCTCCTCGCCCGAACCGGTCGACTTGCTATGCAGGTAGCCGGCGTTGAGCGTGGCGAATCCGGACAGGCGGTGGCTGAAGGAGATCGAGGCCGAGCGCATGCTGACGCGGTCGTAGCTCTGCAACTCGCCGCCAAAGCTGAAGCCCGACAGGGTATCGAGGCTGTTGCGATCGCTGCGCAACACGCTCAACGTGAGTGTGTTGCGTACCCCTTCGAGCGTCCAACTCGCCCCCACCGTGCGCTCCACGTAATAGGCGTTCGAGCGCACCGCGTCACTCGCGCCGCGGCGATAGGCCTCGAGCGCGAGCCGGCTGCGCTCGAATTCGCTCAGGTCAGGACGCAGGGAGGTCAGGGCCTGGTAGAGCACCTGGTAGGCCGGATCGAACATGAAGCCGTCCGCGATCTCGTCGGCGAGCGAGGAGATGTCGCGCCGCGCGGTGAAGCTGAACGCAGAGCGGGCCATGCGGTGACGCAGGCTGACGTCGTAGCCGTTGCCAAAGGTGCGTTTTTCTCCCGTGGCGGACAAAGCGGTGCGCTCTGTCGGGTACCAGTCGAATCCGGCGCCCCAGATCTCTCCCCTCTCGCCCTCGGCGATGGCGTAGTCGTTCGACTCGTAGCCACCGATCGCGCGCAGGCGGAACTGAGGGTCGATGTTGATGAAGAGCGTGCCGCGGGCGAGCTCCTGCTCGACGTCGCGTGTGGCATTCTCGTCGTAGCGGGTCTCCGAACGCGAAAAGTCTAGGCTCCATCCAAACAGGCGCAGCGCAACCGGATGGGAAAGACCGACGCCCAGGGTCTGCGCGCGCTGACCTCCGAGGCCTCCGCTGCTGGTGCCGCCGCCTAGCCAGCGCTCGCGGTAGTTCACTTGCCCCTCGCCGCCTGAACCGAAACGGAAGAGATAGCGCGGCGCCACCGAAAACACGCGGACCTCGTTGTCCTCGTCGTAGTCAAGCACGTCGCCTGGCACGCGGCCGCGGAACAGGGACTGGTTGTCGCGCGACACCGAGGCGTCGACGTCGACGAAGAGAGAATTCTCGATCGCCTCGAAGCTGCCACGGCCATCCACCGCAACGTAGGTGGTGTTCTCTTCCGTACGCTCGGCGTGGGTGAGGTTGCGTAGGCGAAGGTCCAGCCCGCCCTTGAGCCTTCCCGACTCGCGCACCATGGACAAGCCGGGAGACACCTCCAGGATCCAGTCCTGCTGGGTGTCGGCGCCGTCCGTATCGACGTTGTCGGTCCAGGTGAGCTGGGTGCTCAGCGTGGGCTGGATGCGGAAAGTCTGCGCCTGCGCCGTTCCGACCACGGCCAACGCGAAGAGCAGCACGAGGGGGCGCAGCAACCGTGGCTGCGCACGTTCAGGCCGCATTCTCGCTCGGAGTCTCGCCATAGCCGTATCCGTATCCATAGCCGTAGTACGAGCCCGGCCCGCTGCGCCGCGACTTGTTGAGCACGGTCATCTTCACCGGGCAGCTCTCGATCGTCGCCAGCGCCTGCCGGATCGACGCGTGCGTGGTGCGTTCGGCCTCGACCACCACCACCACCTGGCCCATGTGGGTGGCCAGCACACGCGATTCGGTGGTCAGCAGCAGCGGCGGCGAATCGAACACGATGATCCGGTCCGAATACCGCGTAGCCATCTGCTTGAGCAGGCGGTTCATGTTCTCGGAGGCGAGCAGCTCGGTGGCGCGCGAATGCGGCATGCCGGCCGGCAGGATCGACAGCTTCTCGATGTTGGTGCGCAGCAGCACGTCGCTGAGATCGTCGACCTCGCCCGAGAGGATGTCCATCAGCCCGCGCTCGGGCGCCAGCCCGAGCTGGCGAAACACCGATGGCCGCGACACGTCCGCGTCGACCAGCAGCACGGTGTAGTCGAGTTCCATCGCCATGCTGATCGCGAGATTGATGGCGTTGAAGGTCTTGCCCTCGCCCGACAAGGCGCTGGTGATCATGATCAGGTTCGCGTTGTCGATGCGCGCCGGACCTTCCTCGTTCACGTTGCGCAGCAGCGGGCGCTTGATGACGCGGAACTCCTCGGCGATCGTCGAGCGCGGCCGGTCGGGCGTGACCAGGCCCTTCTCATGGAGCATCGCGAGGTCGATCGTCACGCTGCGCGAGACCGGCGCGGCGCGAACCTGCGGCTGTACCAGCGGCGGCGCGGACGAACGCGCGACCGGCGTGCTCGCGCCCTCCTCGTCGGTCAGCGCCTCCACGGGAGCGGCGACCGGGACAGGCTGCAGCTCCGCGGGCTCGTCTCCGGGCTCGGCGGTCGCCTGCTTGAGCTGGTCCAGGCGCTGTGCGGCTTTTTCGATAAGGCTCATGATGGATTCCGGTTCAACCCTGGATCAGTTGCAAGGCCACCACCGCGGCGGCGACCATGCCGGCATAGGCGAACAGCCCGGCCCCGAAGGCGAGCAGGCCGCGCCGCCGCGCCGATGTGCGCTCGGGTGTTGCCAGCATCGACACGGTGCCGAGCACGGGCAGCCCGGTCACGTCGCGCAGGCCGCGCGGGTCGACCACCGCCGGTCGCAGCTGGCTGATCAGGAAGGTGAGCGCAAAGCCGGCGAGCAGGCCGGCCAGCCCCGCCACCGGAATCAGCAGCAGGCGGTTCGGCGCGGACGGCTTGGTCGCCAGCGTGGGAGGATCGATGACGCGGAAGTCGGCGACGCCGGTCTGCGTGTTCATCTCCACGGCGATGTTGGCGGACTCGCGGCGCGCCACCAGCGCGTCGTAGTTCGTCTTGTGCACCGCGTAGTCGCGGTTGAGCTGGGCAAGCTCGGCCTCGATTTCGGGCACTAGGCGAGCCTGGTCGCGCAGCTGGTCGAGCCGGGACTGGAACTCGGCCACTCGCGCGTTCAACGAGGCCGCCCGCGAATCAGCCTGGGCGAGCGCCAGCTTCATCTGCTGGAAGTAGGGGTTGGCATCCAGTGCGCCGAACTGCGAACCACCCGAAGCCTGCATGGCCTCGACCTGGGTCCGTTTCTGCACCTCGAGCTCCTCGATCAGGCGGCGCGTGCCGGTGACGTCGGGGTGCTTGTCGGTGTAGCGCAGCAGCAGCTCGTCCAGGCTGCGGCGCAACGTGTCGATGCGACCGTCGAGCTCGGGCACGGCCACCCCCGACTGCGAAGGCATCTGTGGCAGCAGCACCGGCTCCTCGCCGACGAGCTGGCGCTGCAGTGCGTCCCGCCCATTGATCGCCTCGCGCAGTTCGAGCTGGGCCTGCTGCAGTTGCACGGTCAGCGCACCGATCTGGGAGACGTAATCCCGCGCACCGTCGCCGAGCACGCCCATGTTGCGCAGGCGGAACTCCTTCACTCGATTCTCCGCCTCGGTCAGCTTCTGCTCGTACGTCTGGATCTGCTCCTCGATGAAGCGGCGCGCCGCGTCGGCGTCCTGGCGCTTTCCGCCCAGTCCGGATTCGACGAACAGGGACAGCAGCGACTGCACGACGCGCTGCGCACGCTCCGGCCGGGTGTCGGCGTATGAAAGCATGAAGAGGTTGTTGCGGTCCGAGGACCCGATGCGCAGGTCCCTCGACAGCCGCGTGATCAGCGCCTCACGCTCTTCCGAAGTATTCACCCCGAGGTCGAGATCGGCCATGTTGATCAGCTTCTCGACGTTAGGCCGGCTGATCAGGGTTCGGCTGAGCATCGCGATCTGCTGGTCGATGTTGGGCTGTACGGCTAGCCCCGCCATCAGCGGGCGCAGCACCGACTGCGTGTCTACGTACACCCGTGCGCTCGACTCGTATTTGTCGGGCATCTGGTAGATCACGAGACCGGCGACCACCCCCACGATCCAGGCCAGCGCCATCCCCCACCAGCGGTAGCGCCACATGCCGCGCAGGTAGCTGGTGATCTGCGTTACGAGTTCTTCCATCGATCGGCTTCAAGTGGTTCGGGCCCCCCTCGTCGGCTACGCGACCGAGGGAGTCCCCGAGATTGAATCAACCCGCGCAAGCGGCCGGAGTCAGAACCAGCTCTGCGGAATGATCAGGACGTCGCCCGGACGCATCTCGACGTTGGCCGAGACATCGCCGCGCTTGATCAGATCCTTGATCCGCACGCTGTACTGCTTGTTGCCCTCGCCCGTGCGCAGGATCGTGGCCGAGTTGCCGTCGGCGAACTCGGTCAGCCCACCGACCGCGATCATCACGTCGAGCAGGGTCATCTTCTGGTTGTACGGCAGGATGCGCGGCTCGGAGGCCTCGCCCACGACACGGATCTGTTCGCTGTACGGCCCGGAGAAGCTGGTGGCGATGACGGTCACCACCGGCTCGCGGATGAACTTGGCGAGCTCCTTCTCGATGTCCCGGGCCAGCGTGCTGGTGTCCTTGCCCTGGGCGACCAGATCCTCGACCAAGGGGGTGGTGATCTTCCCGTCGGGGCGGATCGGGACACTCATCGACAGCTCGGGGTTGCGCCACACCACGATATTGACCGAGTCGCCCGCGCCCAGCACATAGTTGTATTCCGCATCCGCGGCGAGGGGCGGCGCGGGCGGAAGGGACGAAGCACAACCGACGAGCGAACTCGCCACGACAGCGCCAAGCAGGAAACGGGCAGCGCGGAAGCGCGCGCCGGACACGCGACTGAACATGAGAACCCCCTCTGAATTCGCTGAGACGCGAATGATACGACGAGCGCAGCTGTTCGATGATGCTACGGGTTCGATTGCAGGATGAGGAGGAACCAGTGCACACAGGCGCGCACATCGCAGGGACGAGCGAAAGACCGGATTCACTCCTCGTGCTTTCCGGTTTATGATCCAACCTCGAATGATTGTGTTCGCGGCCACCGACGGCTCCGCGGCGCAGAATACGCAAACGAACCGGGCCACTTCAATGCGTCATACCACTGCCGTGCGGGGCGAGCATGTCCGCTTCCCAACGTCGAAGCTCGTATATTTCCCGATGATCGGGAAGGATTCGCTTCGCGAGTCGTCCCCGCTACCCGACCCGGACCTGCCGGATCTGCCTGCGTTGCTCCAGGATCTCTCGTTCGAGCGCGACGGATATGAGATCCGGGTTGCGAACGGATCCGACTGCCTCAAGCGCCAGGCCGCCAAGCTCATCGAGCGGATGTACGCCTCGCGCGGCCTATTCCCTTACGGCACCAATGCCGACATCGACAAACGCGACGTCACCGTCGTGGCGGTCCGCGGCGATCGGGCGGTCGCGACGCTGACCGTTCGCATGGATTTCGGCAGCGGCTTGCTTGCGGACACTTTGTACAGCAAAGAGATCGATGCGGCCCGGGCAACTGGCGGCAAAGTGTGCGAAATTACACAGTTAGCACTCGAACCCTCCTCCGGCGGCTCGCATGACGCACTGGCCGGCCTGTTCCAGGCCCTTTACGTGCTCACTCAGCTCACGCGGCGCATGTCCGACATCTTCATCGAGGTTCACCCGCGGCATGCGAACTTCTATCAGCGCGTCTTCGGGTTCAAGCGGATCGGATGCGAGCGCATCTGCCCGCGCGTCGGCGCACCGGCGGTGCTGCTGCATCTTTCGATGGAAGAGTTCGAACGGGCGCTCATTCGCCACGACCGCATCGAGCAGCGCCGCAACAGCCGCGTCTCACGCCTGTTGCCGCTGAAGGAACATGCCCAAGAACTGATCGAGACGCTCTCCAGCCGCTAGGACGCCAGCACCTCGACCCGGGTCCTCAGAACCAGCGACGCAATTCCAGCCACGCACGATCCTCCTTGTCGTACACGCCGAACACACCCCTGTCCTTGCCGCCGAACACATCCACCCCCACGGCCGCACGCCAGGCGGGAGCGAACTTCCAGCTCAGCTTCGGGCGCAGCGAGTAATCCGAGCGGTTGAGGCTGGTCACCGCGAGCACCTCCGCCTCGAGATCGGTTCCGGCGCCATGCACGACCTGCAGGCTCACACCCTGCTCGTGGCGGTCCATCATCATCCCCGGCCGATGATCGTCCAGGCGGCGACCGTAATACTGCACGTTGAAGCGCCAGTCCCCGCTCGGCAGATCGACGCCGAACGCATAGTCCACCATGTCGGTGCCGACCAAGCCGACCAGGCCGACCGCGGGCACAGCTCCCCCCAGCGTAAAGGTGTTCACGCCGCGCCCGCTCGTATGCACCGCCTCCCCCTTCAGCACGAAGCTGCCGAGGTCCTTGCTGAAGGTGCCGCCCACCTGGTCGATGCGCTCGTGGCGCAGCTCGGCCCGTCCGGGCGCGTAGGCATGCAGCGTCGGTGCGACGTCGTAGCTGTGATAGTAGAAGGCCGACAGATCCCAGCCACCGACCAGATGCGATACGCGCGCACCCCAGTTGCCGTCGTCGAGGTCGTCGCCAGGCCTGTCCTCCGACACCACGGTGTCGGCCGGCATCCACGGATATGCATAGAAGTCGCTACCGGGCTTGCCGATGCGGTCGAAGCTGGGCTTCGGCACCCACAGCAGCTCGAAGTGGGTGTCGGTGCCGAAGTATTCCGCTCGCACCGCCCACTGCCCGATGCGCATGCGCTCGAGCTCGGTCTGCAGGAAATCGCGCATGTCGCGCGCGGAGACCACGTCGGCGAAGAAGAAGCCCACCATCTCGCCCCACACCACGTGCTGGCGGCCGAAGCGGAACTCCCAGTCGCCATGACCGACGTCCACATAGGCCTCTCGCAGCATGAAATCACGGCGCTGGTCGCGGCGAACCGCAGCAGGATAGTGTTCGTCCTCGAGGTCGAAGGCGCCATCGAGCTCGGCACGCGCATTCAGCTTCCAGCGCACCCGCGGCGCGAGCTGCCCGCTGCCGGTCAGCTCCCCGCGGGCGCGCAGGTGCGACCAGCGCTCGGGATCGCGGTAGGTGTATGCCATGCCCAGCTCGGCGTAGCCGCCCCACTTGACGCCCGTCGCCGCCTCGGCGCCCGCAGCAGGCGTGCCGACGTCGAGCAGGGCGTCCAGATCGGCGTCCGACGCCGCGTCGAGCTCGGCGTCCGCTGCGGCGGCGTCCTCGGGCAGGTCGGCAGCCACTGCTTCGTCCGCGAGCGCAGCCTCAGGCACATCCAGCGCCGCGTCCGCGGCCAGAGGCTGGGCGCGTGCAGCAGGTGTGGCGAGGCTGGCGAGCGCAAGCGCGATCAGGGTCAGGCGGTGGATTCGGTTCAGGCGGAGCATGTGCGGTCTTCCTAGATTTCGCGAATGTCTTCGTCACGCGGCGTCCGGCCATCGACGAACACCCAGCGATCCTCGACTCTCAGGCCGAGCGCGGTGATCTGGCCGTCGGCGATGCGGACCAGGCGGTCGGCCATGTTCATGACCTTGCGGTCGTGGGTGGAAAAGACGAAGGTCGTCCCCGACTGGCGGTTGATGTCGCGCATCAGCTTGAGGATGCTGGTGCCGGTCTTGCTGTCGAGGTTGGCGGTCGGCTCGTCGGCGAGGACGATCTTGGAGTGGGTGGCCAGCGCGCGCGCGATCGCCACGCGCTGGCGCTGGCCTCCGGAGAGCTGGTTCGGCCGATGTTCGGCGTATTTCTTCAGCCCGACCACGCCGAGGTAGTGGCGCACCCGCTCGGCACGCTCCGCCTTGGTAAGCTCCGGCATCTGCAGCAGCGGATACTCGACGTTCTCCGCGGCCGACAGCACGGGGAGCAGGTTAAAGGTCTGGAAGATGAAGCCGATGGTACGGGCACGCAGGTCGGCCAGTTCGTCGGGCGTACGGTTCGAGACGTCGTGCCCGTCCACGACCACACGCCCCGAGGAGGGCGTGTCGATGCAGCCGATGATGTTGAGCAGGGTCGACTTGCCACTGCCCGAAGGCCCAGCGATCGCCAGGAACACCCCCGGTTCGATCTCGAGCGAAACGTCGTCCAGCGCCAGCACGGTCTGCTCGCCGAGACGAAAACTCTTGCTCACGTGATCGATCTGGACGATGGCCATCGTAACGACCCAGAATGAAATAAACCCCCGGAGGATAGCACTCATGACGCCAAGCTTACGATCCCGCCGCCGATTCGTCGCCTGCCTCGCGGGCAGCCTGCTGCTGCCCGCGCTGGCGCATGCGACCGATGCCGGCACCCCCGCCGAGCCCGCCGGTGCCGAGACCGGCGACACGGTCGCGCTCGACCTGGTCCGGCGCGCCGATGCGATCCGATTTCCACGCGAGAGCTTCCAGACCGAGATCGTCGTGCGTAACTTCGCCGATGGCGTGGAGGGCGAGTCGCGCACCTTCCGCGTACTCTCGCGCGGCAACGAGAACACCATCGTGCTGACGCTCGAGCCCGCCACCGAGCGCGGCCAGGCCCTGCTCATGCGTGCGCGCGACCTGTGGATCTTCATGCCGAGCGTGTCGCAGCCGGTGCGCCTGTCCCTGGCCCAGCGCCTGACCGGCCAGGTGGCCAACGGCGACCTGGCGCGGGCGAACCTGGCCGGCGACTACACCCCGACCGTCGCCGGCACCGAAACCATCGACGGCCAGCCCGCGGTGGTGCTCGATCTCAAGGCGGTGGACCGTGGCGTGACCTATGCGCGCGTGCGCTACTGGGTCGGCGAGCGCGACAGCCGCCCGCTCAAGGCCGAGTTCTACGCGCTCTCCGGGCGCCTGCTCAAGACCGCGCGCTACGAGGAGTTTCGCCAGATGGCGGGCGCGATCCGCCCCACCCGGCTGGTCATGGAGGACGCGCTCAAGAAGGGCGAGATCTCGGTGCTGACCTACGAGAACATGAACGTACGCGACCTCCCCGAGCGCATGTTCACGCGGGAATACCTGCGCCGCCTGCAGCAGTGACCTGGCGGGCCGCGCGCGGCCTCCGCAAGGGAAGATTCATACCACCACGCGCACGCGCTCGCCAGCCACCTCCCGTAGGTGGGCGGCGAAGGCCGCACGCACCGTGTCCTCGCCATGCACCAGGCGCACCTCGCCAGGCAGGTGGCGCATGCGGGTCACGAAGCGGGTCAGGTCGTCGCGATCGGCGTGCGCCGAATAGCCCGACAGCGTGTGGATGCCGGCGCGGATATCCACGCGCTCGCCGTCCAGCTCGACATATCCGCCGCGCGGCCCGTAGGCCTGGATCGCGTGCCCCGGCGTGCCGCGGGCCTGGTAGCCTACGAAGAGCACGTCGTGGCGCGGGTCGCCGAGCATCTCGCGCAGGTAATTCACCACCCGGCCTCCGGCGCACATGCCGCTCGCGGCGATCACCACCGCCGGCTCGCGGCTGCGTGCGAGCCGGCGCACGTTGGCGAGATGGTCCTCGTGATCGTCGATCGCCACCAGCTGCTCGTAGGAAAGCGGCTGCCGCCCGGCACGCACGCGGGCGCGAGCCTCGGCATCCCAGAACGGCTGCAGCTCGCGGTAGAGCGCGGTGAAGCGCTGTGCCAGCGGCGAATCCAGGAAGATGTGCAACCCGCCCCACGCCGCAGCGTGCGGCCCCGGGCGCACCCTCTGGCGATGCAGGATGTCCTCGAACTCGTAGAGCAGCTCCTGCGTGCGCCCGATGCTGAAGGCGGGCACGATCACCGTGCCGCCGTCCTGCAAGGCGTGCTCGACGACCGCCTGCAGGCGCGCGCGGCGGTCGCGGCGATTCTCATGGACGCGGTCGCCGTAGGTGGTCTCCAGCACCAGCACGTCGGCCCGCCAGGGCGGACGCGGCGACGGCAGCAGCGGCGCGTGCGGCGCGCCCAGATCGCCCGAGAACACCACCCGGCGCGGCTCCGGCCACGCCGCGCCGGAGAGCTCGCACTCGACGTAGGCAGAGCCGAGGATGTGGCCGGCGCGCTGCAGGCGGATCCGGCAGCTCGCATCCGGGCTGCGATACACGAGGTGCCACTTGCCGTAGGGCAGCGCGCGGATGCGCGGCTCCACCTTGCCCAGGTAGCGCTCGATCAGCGCACGGTCGCGGCTCACGCCCACCGCGAAGGCGTCCGCGAGCACCGTGGGCAGCAGGCGCGCGGAGGGCTCGCTGCACAGGATCGGCCCCTTGAAGCCGGCGGCGAGCAGCCAGGGCAGGCGGCCGCAGTGGTCGATGTGCACATGCGTCAGCACCAGCGCGCCGACACCCTCGAGCGGGAAGTCGATCTCCAGCCGGTCGGCGGCTGTGCGCCCGTCGGGCGCCGTCTCCGCACCCTGGAACAGGCCGCAGTCGACCAGCAGGCTGTTGCGCCCCTCGACGAAGAGCTGGTGGCAGGAGCCGGTGACGCCGTTGCGCGCACCATGGTGCAGGATGGTCGGGTTCATGACGTCATTCTAGACGCCCATTCGCGGGCGTCCACCCGCAACCCCGCTCCTCCAACCGCCACGCCCCGCAAGAGTGCCGGCACGCGCAAAGGCGGTGATGACGTCTGCGCCCATGTAGGAGCGCCGGCAGGCGCGAACGCGGCGGTTCGGCACGCGCCGCGCCCAACGTAGCCGCGCAACTCACCGCCCGATTCGCGCCTGCCGGCGCTCCTACATAAACCGTCGCAAGGAATGGCGTCGTGCCTCACCCCGCGCGGTGTTCGTACATGAACCGCCGCGCGAAATGGCGTCGTGCCTCGCCCCGCGCGACGCGTGTACCGAAAACATCGAGCGGGATGGCGGCCGTCGTCTCGCGCGCGACACCGCCCTGTAGGAGCGCCGGCAGGCGCGAATGCGGCGATAACGCCCGCTCCCCCCTGTAGGAGCGCCGGCAGGCGCGAATGCGGCGGTGACGTCCGCATTCCCGCTGCAGGAGCACCCCGGAAGACGCCCCCTACTCCATCCCCCACTTCTGCAGCCGATAGCGCAGCTGGCGCAAGGTCATGCCCAGCATGCGCGCGGCCGCCGAGCGGTTCCAGCGCGTCTGCTCGAGTGCGCGGATGATGCGCAGGCGCTCGACCTCGTCCTGGCCCTCGCCGGCCTCCGCGGATTCGGGCCCAGGTGTCGCCGTGCTCCCGGCCACGCCCGCCGCGGCGAGCGGGCTGCAATCCCCCTCCACGCCGATGTCGCCGGCACCGATCTCCTCGCCCTCGCAGAGCGCGCAGGCGCGCTCGAGCAGGTTCTCCAGCTCGCGCACATTGCCGGGAAAATTGTAGGCCTGCAGGGCCTCGAGCGCGGCCGCGTAGAGGCGGCGCGGTGCACCGCCCTCGCGCGCGGCGAGGCGGGCGAGGATGTGGGCGGCCAGGTCGGGGATGTCCTCGCGACGCTCGCGCAGCGGCGGCACGCGCAGCGTGATCACGTTGATGCGGAAGAACAGGTCCTGGCGGAAGCGCCCCTCCGCCACCAGGCGGCCGAGATCCTGGTGCGACGCGGACAGGATGCGCACGTCGACCGGCTCCTCGGCGTGGGCCCCCACCGGGCGCACGGCGCGCTCCTGGATCGCGCGCAGCAGCTTCACCTGCATCGCCAGCGGCAGCTCGCCGATCTCGTCGAGGAACAGGGTGCCGCCGCTGGCGGCCTGGAACAGCCCGCTCTTGTCCGCGGTCGCGCCGGTGAAGCTGCCCTTGCGGTGGCCGAAAAACTCGCTCTCCATCAGCTCGGGCGAGATCGCCCCGCAGTTGACCGGCACGAAGGGCCCGCCGGCGCGCGCACCGAGCGCGTGGATGTGGCGCGCGATGACCTCCTTGCCGGTCCCCGATTCGCCATGGATGAACACCGGCGCCTGGTTGCGCGCGAGCTTCTCCGCCTGCGCACGCAGCTGCACGAAGGCCGCGGAGTGGCCGATCAGGCTGCGCTCGGCCGGCGCGGCGGAGTGCTCCTCCGAGCCGCCCTCGCGCAGCTTGAGCGCATGCTGGACGAGCTCGCGCAAGGCCTTGAGCTCGACCGGCTTGGTGACGAAGTCGAAGGCGCCGAGCTTGAGCGCGCGGATCGCGGTCTCGATGCTGCCGAAGGCGGTGATCACCGCCACAGGCAGGCCGGGACGCACCGCCTGGATGTACTCGACCAGCTCCAGCCCGTCGCCGTCGGGCAGGCGCATGTCGGTCAGGCACAGCCGGTAGCTGCGCTCGGCCAGCAGCGCGCGCGCCGCGCCGACCGAGCCCGCGGTGTCGCAGGCCAGCCCCATGCGCATCAGCGAGAGCTCGAGCAGTTCGCGGATGTCGTCCTCGTCATCGACGACGAGGACGTCGGCGGCGCGTGGCCGGTTGCGGCGGTCGACCTGGGTCATGGCTGCTGGTTCGCGGTAAGGATGAAGTCGGCCCCGGAGGACCCCGGCGCGAGCGCGAGGGTGGCGTCGTTGGCCTCGGCCAGCTCGCGCGCGATGTACAGGCCGAGCCCGGTGCCCTTGGGGTGGGTGGTGAAGAAGGGTTCGAACAGGTGCGCCCGCATCGCCTCGTCGAAGCCCGGGCCGTCGTCCTGCACGTGCAGGGCGAGCTTGGCGTGCGGGAGGGCCTCCGCCCACAGGCGCACCGCCCCCGGCCTGCCCGAGGCGTGGCGGGCCGCGTTCGACAGCAGGTTGTCGAGGATCTGGTGCAGGTGGGCGCGATCCATCGCCAGGGTCAGCGCGGGATCGATCGCGAGTTCGTACAGCTGCGCCTCGGCGGGCTCGCGGAACACGCGCGCGTCGAGGATCTCGCGCACGAAGGCGGCCAGCGCCAGGGCCTCGGGCATGGCCTGCTCGCGCCGGCCGAGCGCGAGCACGTCGCGGATCATGCGCTCGATGCGGCGCGCGTTGTCGTTGATGATGCGCACGAGCCGGGCCTGCATGTCGGCCCGCTTCTCCTCTCCGAGCAGCTCCGCGGCCTGGGTCACCGCCGACAGCGGGTTGCGGATCTCGTGCGCCATGCTCGCGGTGAGGCGGCCGAGCGCGGCGAGCTTGATCTGCTGCAGCTGACGCTGGATCTCCTCGTAGTCGGTGAGATACAGCAGGGTGTCGCCCTCGGCTGCGCTCCCCGGATCGCCCTGCACGCGCCGGCAGCGCAGCAGGCGGCCGGCCGCGCCCAGGCGCATCAGGCGTCCCTCCTCGCCCACCGCCGGTTGCAGCATGTCCTCCAGCCCGGCGTCGAGGTCGGCGAGCACGAGCCCGTCGAGGGCCCCCTCGCCAGCGCGGGACAGGCCGAGCATCTCGAGCGCCTGTGCGTTGGCGTGGAGGACGCGGCCGCGCGCACCGACCACGATCACGCCGTCCTGCATGTCGCGCAGGATATGGGCGCTCACCGCCTGCTGCTTGGCGAGCGCCACCCCGCGCTCGGCCGCGAGCGCCGCATTGGCCTGCGCGCGCAGCGCGAGCAGGCGCGCGATCGCCGCGATGCCGAAGAAGCCGGCGCAGAAGATGCCGACCTGCAGGAACTCGACCGACTTGCCACCGCCGACGAGGCGCGAGGCGTTCTCCGCCAGCACCGCCAGGGTGGCGAGCGCGGCCGAGAACATCACCATGCGCCCCTCGCCGATCAGGCCTGCGCCGGCGAGCATCACCATCATCAGCACCGGCATGCCGCTACGGTAGCCGCCGCTCACCCACATGATCGCCGCGAGCGCGACGATGTCGGCGATCGCCAGCAGGATCACCACGCGCGCGAAGCCCAGCCGCCGCACCGCGTCGGGGAAGCCGAGGGTCAGCACCGCGGCGAGGTAGCCCACCACCGCCGCGAGGTAGAGGCGCGGGCTCTCGCTGCCGAGGCCGAACTCCTCGCCGGCGACGAGGAAGAGACCGCCGAGGATCAGCCGGAAGACGTTGAGGTAACGCAGCGCGCGCTGGCGCGCGCGGTCGGCCGAGTCGACCGCGAAGGCGGCCGCCTCAATCGGGTCGCGGGCCGGCACGGCGATGTTCGTCGCAGCAATAGAAGGACTCGCCGGCGCGCACGCCCTCGGACTCGGGCACGATCAGCCCGCAGTGGCGGCACTCGAGCATGGGCTCGGGCTTCCCGAGGCGCCCGTCCTCGGCCTTGCGCCCGAGGCTGGCCCGCGCCTTGAAGCGGCGCCACGCGCCACGCGCCCACCAGATGCCGAAGACGACGAGGATCAGCAGGAGCAGGTTGCGCACGTTGGGGCCGGAGGGAAGTCGGGAACGCCAAAATTCTAGCATGCACCCCCGCCGCCCCCTGCAGGCGCCCCCAGGCGATGCCCGCACGCCTACCGCGCACCCTGCCGGTTTGCGACAATGCCGGTCCGCACCGTACCGAGCCCCGCCGCCATGCCGCACTTCCCCGCGCCGATCGAATCCCGCCTGCCGCACGTCGGCACGACGATCTTCACCGTCATGTCCCGCCTCGCCCAGGAATGCGGCGCGATCAACCTGTCGCAGGGCTTCCCCGACTTCAACGCCGAGGACCTGCTGTTCGAGCGCGTCGCGCACTGGATGCGCGCCGGCCACAACCAGTACGCGCCCATGGCCGGCACGCAGGCGCTGCGCGCGGCGATCGCCGCCAAGGTCGAGGCGCTCTACGGCACCGCCTACGACCCCGAGCACGAGATCACCGTCACCGCCGGCGCCACCCAGGCGCTGTTCACTGCGGTGACCTCCTGCGTGCACCCGGGCGACGAGGTGATCGTGTTCGAGCCGGTCTACGACTCCTACGTCCCCGCCATCGAGCTCGCCGGCGGCAAGGTCGTGCGCATGCGCCTGGCCGCGCCCGACTACCGCCCCGACTGGGACGCGGTGGCGGCCGCGATCGGGCCGCGCACGCGCATGATCATGATCAACACCCCGCACAACCCCACCGCCACGGTGTGGACGCGGGACGACCTCGACCGCCTCGCCGCGCTGGTGCGCGGCACCGGCATCGTCGTGGTGGCCGACGAGGTCTATGAGCACATCGTCTTCGACGGCGCCGCGCACGCCTCCTGCGCCGCCCACTCCGAGCTCGCGCAGCGCAGTCTCGTGGTGTCGAGCTTCGGCAAGACCTACCACATCACCGGCTGGAAGGTGGGCTACGTGCTCGCCCCGCGCGAGCTCATGGCCGAGTTCCGCAAGGTGCATCAGTTCAACGTGTTCACGGTGAACACCCCGGTGCAGCTCGCGCTCGCCGACTACATGGCCGACGCCTCGCGCCACCTCGGCCTGGCCGCCTTCTACCAGGCCAAGCGCGACTTCTTCCGCGCCGCGCTGGCCGCCTCCCGCTTCGAGCTGCTGCCCTCGCACGGCACCTATTTCCAGCTCGCGCGCTATGCGGGGATCTCGGACCTGGGCGACGCCGCCTTCTGCGAGCACCTCACGCGCGCGGTCGGCGTGGCGGCGATCCCGGTGTCGGCCTTCTTCGCCGACGGCCGCGACGAGCACGTGATCCGCTTCTGCTTCGCCAAGAACGAGGCCACGCTCGCGGCCGCCTGCGCCAGGCTGGCGGCGCTATAGCCCCCAGTCCAGCCCCGCCCGCCCAGCCCCGCACGCCCAGCCCCGCACGCCCCACTCCACCAGAGCGCCCCGATGTTCGAACAACCCATCCCCACGCTGCAGCGCGACGGCGGCACCGTCCGCATCCTCGACCAGACCCTGCTGCCCTTCCGCACCGAAACCATCGCGCTGCGCACCCTCGCCGAGGCCGCGCACGCCATCCGCAGCATGCAGGTGCGCGGCGCACCGCTGATCGGCGCCACCGCCGCCTTCGGCGTGGCGCTCGCGCTCGCTGACGAGGGCACCGACGACGCTACGCTCGCGCGCGCGCTCGCCACCCTGGGCGCCACCCGGCCCACCGCGGTGAACCTGCACTGGGCGCTGGAGCGCATGCGCCGCGCGCTGCAGCCCTTGCCGCCCGCCGCGCGCGTCGAGGCGGCGTGGGCCGAGGCCGAGTCGATCCGCGCCGACGACGCCGCCACCTGCGACGCG